>NZ_JBTRAR010000019.1:0-130909 GCF_054611535.1 Pseudomonas sp. VEM90
GCTCCCATCATCCGGCCCCTGCGCTGCGCTCCGGGGTCCCCTCACTCCGGCCTTGCTCCCGGCAGGACCGCGCCGAAGGCCCCATCCTGGGGCCTCAGCGCTTGACGGGCATCCATGCCCGTCACCTCCCTCCGCAAGGCCTGCGTTCGGCCTCCTGAAGTCGCGAAGATCAAGATCAAGATCAAGATCAAGATCAAGATCAAGATCAAGATCAAGATCAAGATCAAGATCAAGATCAAGATCAAGATCAAGATCAAGAGCGCTGGGTTTGAAAGCCGTGCTTGGACCGCGTCGCGCTATGCGCGACAATAGCGATCATTTTCGGAGCCCCCCATGACCGATTTCACCCCCGACGCCATCCTCGATGCCACCGGCCTGAACTGCCCAGAACCCGTGATGATGCTGCACCAGCACGTACGCAACCTGGCCGCCGGTGGCCTGCTCAAGGTCATCGCCACCGACCCGTCGACCCGCCGCGACATCCCCAAGTTCTGCAACTTCCTCGGCCACGAGCTGCTGCTGCAGCAAGAGGACGCCGGCACTTTCCTGTACTGGATCCGCAAGAAAGCCGACTGAATCGCTCTGGAACACGCCCGGCGTTGCGCCTACACTGCGCTCCCCAGACAGGAGAGCGCCATGCTGATAGTTGCCGACGAGAACATCCCGCTGCTCGATGCCTTCTTCCAGGGTTTCGGTGAAATTCGCCGCTACCCCGGCCGAAGCCTCGATGCTGCCAGCGTCAAGGACGCCGATATCCTGCTGGTGCGCTCCGTGACCAAGGTCGACCGTCAGCTGCTCGAAGGCAGCCGTGTACGCTTTGTAGGCACTTGCACCATCGGCACTGATCACCTGGACCTGGATTACTTTGCAGAAGCCGGCATCCGCTGGAGCAGCGCACCTGGCTGCAATGCCCGCGGCGTGGTCGATTACGTGCTGGGCAGCCTGCTGACCCTGGCCGAGCTGGATGGCGTGGCATTGCCTGAGCGCGTGTATGGCGTTGTGGGCGCGGGTGAAGTGGGTGGTCGCCTGGTGCGGGTGCTGCACGGTCTGGGCTGGAAGGTGCTGGTGTGCGACCCGTTGCGCCAGGCCGCGGAGGGCGGCGACTACGTCAGCCTCGAAACCATCCTGCAGCAGTGCGATGTGATCAGCTTGCATACCCCGTTGCAACGCGGCGGCGAGTACCCGACCTGGCACCTGCTGGGGCAGGCGCAGCTGGCACAGTTGCGCCCAGGTGCCTGGCTGGTAAACGCCAGCCGTGGCCCGGTGGTGGACAACGTCGCCCTGCGCGAGCTGCTGCTGGACCGCGAAGACGTGCACGCAGTGCTGGATGTGTGGGAAGGGGAGCCGCAGGTGGACCTGCAGTTGGCCGACCTGTGCACCCTCGCTACGCCGCACATTGCCGGCTATAGCCTCGATGGCCGCCAGCGTGGCACGGCGCAGATCTACCAGGCGCTGTGTCGCTACCTGGGTGTGGACGAGCAGGTGCGACTGGCCGAGCTGCTCCCCAGGCCGCCGCTGGCGCAGATCGAACTGGATGCCAGCACCGACCTGTCCTGGGCCTTGGCCACCCTGTGTCGCGCCGTGTATGACCCGCGCCGCGATGATGCCGATTTCCGCCGTAGCCTGAGCGATGATCCGCAGCAGCAGCGAGCGGCGTTCGACCAGTTGCGCAAGCAATACCCGCCACGGCGCGAGATCGAGGGGCTGGCCGTACGCTTGCACGGGGAGGCGCCGCAGTTGGCGCAGTTGGTCAGTGCCCTGGGTGGGGTGTTGGTCTAAGCAAGCCTTGTCTTGATCTTGCAGGTAGGTGTGGTTACCCGTTGGGGCGGCCAAGCCCGCTGGCTGGGCCGATAAAAACCCGGCGCAAGCGCCGGGTTGCAAAAAAATCGCCGATCAACCTTTGCGTACGCGCTCGACACGGCTTTCTTCCAGAGCCTTGCAGGCCTGCTGGATCATCTGCTCGGTGATCGGCACTTCGCGCCCCTTGGCGTCGATGATCGAACCGCATACTTGCGGTTGCGGGGAGGTCTGGGGCTTCTGGTTATCATTGCCATGCTGCAAGCTCATGCACTGTCTCCTCTTCAGGTTCAAGCTCAGGGTAGCCCTGCGCCGTGACTGGCCTGTGACAGCTTCTGGGTCACGGCAGCAACAGTCCAGCAGAAACCCTGTGAAAGCTCCATAATCTGGTTAGATCGATGCGTTATAGCAACCTGCATGCAGTCTCCCGACCGGGATGAGTGGTAGGCTGCGGCTTCCCCACCCTTTGTGGTTGTGTTGTCATGCCTGAATCGGTTTCCCCGCGCCAACGCCGTGCCTTGCGCCTGGCTTGGCAGTTCGTTCGCCCTTATCGCCGGCAGGTGCTGCTGGCATTGCTGGCGCTGGTAGTCACCGCTGCCATCACCCTGTCGATGGGCCAAGGAATCCGCTTGCTGGTGGATCAAGGCTTCATGACCCGCTCCGCGCATCAGCTCAATCAGACTATCGGGCTGTTCCTGCTGCTGGTGCTGGCGCTGGCAGTGGGTACCTTCAGCCGTTTCTACCTGGTGTCGTGGATTGGCGAGCGCTGTGTGGCCGATATCCGTCGTGCCGTCTTCGACCACCTGATCGGCCTGCACCCAGGTTTTTTCGAAGACAACCGCAGCTCCGAGATCCAGTCGCGGCTGACAGCGGACACCACCTTGCTGCAATCAGTGATCGGTTCATCGCTGTCGATGTTCTTGCGCAACGCGCTGATGGTCATTGGCGGTGTGGCATTGCTGTTCATCACCAACCCCAAGCTCACCAGCATCGTGGTGGTAACGTTGCCGCTGGTGCTGGCACCGATCCTGTTGTTCGGCCGTCGGGTGCGCAGCCTGTCGCGGCAGAGCCAGGACAGGGTCGCCGATGTGGGCAGCTACGTGGCTGAGACGCTGGGGCAGATCAAGACCGTGCAGGCCTACAACCACCAGGCGCACGACCGCGAACTGTTCGCCGATACGGTCGAAGCAGCGTTTACTGTTGCCCGCAAGCGGATTACCCAGCGTGCCTGGCTGATTACCCTGGTGATCGTGCTGGTGTTGGGGGCGGTGGGGGTGATGCTGTGGGTCGGCGGCATGGATGTGATCGCCGGGCGTATCTCCGCAGGCGAGCTGGCTGCATTCGTGTTCTACAGCCTGATCGTCGGCAGCGCTTTCGGTACCCTCAGTGAGGTGATCGGCGAGCTGCAGCGGGCCGCGGGTGCCGCCGAGCGCATTGCCGAACTGTTGGCCGCGCGAAGTGCCATCCTGCCGCCCGTCGTGGCGCAGGTGCTGCCACAGCAGCGGGCGAGTGGGCGTATCGAACTGCAGCAGGTGGTGTTCGCTTACCCTTCACGGCCCACGGTGGCGGCTGTCGACGGCCTGAGCCTGACCATCGAGCCCGGCCAGACCGTCGCCCTGGTAGGCCCTTCCGGGGCAGGCAAGTCGACCCTGTTCGATTTGTTGCTACGCTTTTACGACCCCCAGCAAGGCCGCATCCTGCTTGATGGCCAGCCAGTTACCGAGCTTGATCCCGACCAGCTGCGCCGGCAGTTCGCCTTGGTAGCACAAAACCCCTCGCTGTTCCGTGGCACGGTGGAGGCCAACATTCGGTATGGCCGGCCCGAGGCGACCTTGGCTGAAGTCGAAGCAGCAGCCCGCGGCGCCCATGCCGACGAATTCATCCGGCAACTGCCCCAAGGCTACCAGACACAACTGGGGGAAGGTGGCATAGGCCTTTCCGGCGGGCAGCGTCAGCGCTTGGCGATCGCCCGGGCTTTGCTGGTCGATGCGCCGATCCTGTTGCTGGACGAAGCCACCAGTGCCCTCGATGCCCAAAGCGAATACTTGATCCAGCAAGCGCTGCCCAGCCTGATGGCCGGCCGTACCACGCTGGTGATCGCCCATCGCCTGGCCACGGTGCAGCATGCCGAGCGCATCGCGGTCATCGACCAGGGCCGGCTGGTGGCTGTGGGCACCCACCGTCAGTTGATCGAGGACAGCCCGCTGTATGCGCGGCTGGCAGCGCTGCAGTTCACCACGGGCTAGCGTGTCGTGGCTTTGTAACATTTCTGTAGTAATTGCCTGAGAAGATTTGCCTCAACTGTTGCGTAAGTGCTCGACCTGGCTGCCATTGCGTGATGGCAGCTTTTTTTTGGCCTGCCAGTAATGAGGCTGTACAGCGGCCTCAGCCTACTCCCTCTGGTTCCGAGACCCTCGATGTTGCGTAAATCCCTCAGAGTGCAAATTCTCTCGCTGCTCGGCGGCAGTGTGCTGGCGATGCTGCTGATCGCCTTGGTGTGTTTCCAGTTCCTGTCGTCCAGCGTGCGTGGCTACGCCGAGCTGGTCGACGGGCCACTGCGGGCCTCGCAATTGATTGACGAAGCCAACCTGCAGTTCAAGATCCAGGTGCAGGAATGGAAGAACGTGCTGTTGCGCGGGCGCCAGCCTGCGGAGATGGACAAGTACTGGCAGCAGTTCCAGGCCCGCGAACAGCAAGTACAACAACTGCTCGGGCAATTGATCGACAATAGCGATGCCAGGCTCAAGGCGTCGCTGCAGGAATTGCGCGACAGTCACCGCCAGTTGGGCCAGGCCTATGCGCAAGGCCGCCAGGCCTTCCTTGCGGCAGGCGGCGACCCGGTAGCGGGCGACCGGGCGGTCAAAGGCGTGGATCGTGCTGCCAGTGAGCAGATGAGCGAACTGGTGGAGCAACTGCGCGCCGATGCCCGTCAGCGTGCAGCCAGCATCAATGCCAGTGCCGAGCGTACGGTATGGTTGGGCCTGCTGGTGATGCTGGCTTCTGCGGTGCTGGTGGGGCTGCTCAGCCTGTGGCTGGTCAACCGTAGCCTGATCGAGCCGATCCGTCAGTTGATCGAGTACGTCGCGCAGCTCAGCCAGGGCTGCTTTGCGGCCCGGGTCGACAGCCGTCGGGAGGATGAGTTGGGGCGCCTGGCGCGGGCGGCCAACACCCTGCGTGACTTCCTTGCCGACACTGTCGGCCGGCTGCAGGACAACGCTCAGGAGCTGGAAGGTGCCAGCGGCCAGTTGCGCAATATTGCCGGTGACATGGCCCGCGGTACTCATGACCAGTTCCAGCGTACCGACCAAGTGGCCACGGCCATGCACGAAATGTCCGCCACTGCCCAAGAGGTCGCTCGCCACGCCGCCGAGGCTGCCCGTGCGGCCGATGACGCCGACCACAGCGCCCAGGCAGGCGAGCAGGTGATGCAGCAGACCATCGATATCATCGGGTTGGTCAACCGTGAGATTGCTGGCACGGCGACGGTAATTCGCGATCTGGAGCATGACAGCACACGTATAGGCAAAGTGCTGGAAGTGATCCGTGGCATTGCTGAACAGACCAACCTGCTGGCGCTTAACGCGGCCATCGAAGCGGCCCGTGCTGGCGAAGCCGGGCGTGGTTTTGCGGTGGTCGCCGATGAGGTGCGTAGCCTGGCCCAACGCACGGCAGCGTCGATTGCAGAGATCCACCAGATCATCGAAGCGGTACAGTCGGGGGCTGTGGAGGCGGTCAAGGCCATCGAAAGTGGCCAGCAACGTAGCCAGGAAGGGGCTGAGCAGGTCGAGCAGGCCGGGCAGATGCTGCAACGTATCACCCTGGCCGTGGAAGCGATCCGTGACATGAACCGGCAAATCGCTACAGCGGCCGAGGAGCAGACCAGCGTGGCCGAAGATATCTCGCGCAACCTGATCGAAATTACCCGCATTGCCACAGCCAACCAGGAAGCGGTCCAGCATACCGAGCAGGCGGGGCAGCGCCTGCATGGTTTGTCAGGGCAGTTGGGCGAAGTCACCTCCCGCCTGAGCGCCTGACTCGGCTTGCAGTGGTTGGAGGGGACCACGGTGGCTGAAGCTGCGCACTGAGTATTTCTCGCACACAGCAAAAAGCCCGCACATGGCGGGCTTTTTGACAAGGATTTGGTCGGAGAGACAGGATTCGAACCTGCGGCCTTCTCGTCCCGAACGAGACGCGCTACCTGGCTGCGCTACACTCCGATGAACAAAATCCTACTGCATCCCGTTTTTGCTCGCAAGCCCTTGTTGTTTAAAGGGCCATGGCCTGAACGGGGCCTGATCAGAGCTCTTTGACGGTGCGGATCTGGTCCTTGTTCAGGCGTGTGCGCTTGCCGTCGAGTTGCTCGAATTCATAGAAGCCCGAGTCTTCGTCGTAGGACGGTTTGTCGGTTGCCTGGATCTCCCGGCCATCGTTCAGGGTAATGACGGTTGGGGTCGAGCAGCCAGCGAGGGCGCCCAAGCCCAAGGCGAGCAGGAAGGCGGGTAGGGTCCGTTTGATCATCGTGTTTCTCCAAGTGCGATGGTGCTAGATGACATTTATGACGCAGGACGTTAGTGCAAGTTCACTCCAAGTGCAGCATAGCGACTAATTCGTCCCCTTGACCCAGGGCAAGGCTGATGGGGGTAGCGCCGGATAAAGGTACGCTGTGATATAACTGCGCCCATCTCATCCTGTTGTGACGGACACCCATGAAAGCCAAGGCAGATACCCCCTTCGTGGCGCTGAACATCGCCGTGCTCACGGTCAGCGACACCCGTACCTTCGACACCGACACCTCTGGCCAGATGTTCGTCGACCGCCTGAGCGCCGCCGGTCATCGCCTTGCCGAGCGTGTGCTGCTCAAGGATGACCTGTACAAGATCCGAGCCCAGGTCGCCACATGGATTGCCGATGACAGCGTGCAAGTGGTGCTGATCACGGGCGGCACAGGGTTTACCGGTCGCGACAGCACCCCCGAGGCGGTGGCCTGCCTGCTGGACAAGCAAGTGGACGGTTTTGGCGAGCTGTTCCGGCAGATTTCCGTGGCCGACATTGGCACCTCAACCGTGCAGTCGCGTGCCTTGGCCGGGCTGGCCAACGGCACGCTGGTGTGCTGCCTGCCGGGCTCGACCAACGCTGTGCGTACCGGTTGGGATGGCATCCTGGCCGAGCAGCTTGATGCCCGTCATCGCCCGTGCAACTTCGTGGCGCACCTGAAGCAGGCAGCGGCCTGCGACAGCCGTGGCTGAGGTCAGCCAAGCCCGGCCGCTGATGCCGGTGGAGCAGGCGCTGGAGCAATTGCTGGCACTGGCCGAGGCTGCGCCGATCCGCGAGATCGAAAACCTGCCGCTGGCCGAAGCCGAAGGCCGCGTGCTGGCCACCGACCTGGTGGCCTCGCTCGACCTGCCGCCTTGGCCGAACAGCGCCATGGACGGTTATGCCTTGCGCCTGGCTGACTGGCAGGGCCAGCCGCTGCCGGTCAGCCAGCGTATTTTCGCCGGCCATGCGCCCCAGCCGCTGCAACCGGGTACCTGCGCGCGGATCTTCACCGGTGCGCCTGTGCCGGAGGGGGCCGACTGCGTCGAGATGCAGGAAAACACCGAAGTACTCGAAGATGGCCGGGTGCGCTTTCTCGAAACGTTGCGCACCGAGCAGAACATACGCCCTCAAGGCCAGGAAACCCGCAAGGGCGAGCAGGTGATGAGCGCCGGTACCCGCCTCGGGCCGATCGAACTGGGCCTGGCGGCGACCTTGGGGCATGGTCGCCTGGACGTGATGCGCAAGGTGAAAGTGGCGGTGCTGTCCACCGGCGACGAACTGGTCGAGCCCGGCCTGCCGCTGGGGCCCGGGCAAATCTACAACAGCAACCGCAGGCTGCTGGTCAGCTGGTTGCAGCGGCTGGGTTGCGAAGTGGTCGATGCCGGCATCTTGCCGGATGACCTGGCGCGCACTCGCGCCTGCCTGGCTGAACTGGGTGGCGTAGACCTGATTCTGTCCACCGGAGGCGTCTCGGTGGGGGAAGCCGACTACCTCGGCGCTGCCCTGCGCGAGGCCGGCGAACTGGCGTTGTGGAAGCTGGCGATCAAACCGGGCAAGCCGCTGACCTTCGGCCACTTCCAGGGCGTGCCGGTGATCGGCTTGCCGGGCAATCCGGCCTCGACCTTGGTCACCTTCGGTCTGCTGACCAGGCCCTACCTGCTGCGTCGTCAGGGTGTAGTTGACGTCACGCCGCTACGTTTCGACGTGCCGGCTGGGTTTGACTGGCCCAAGCCTGGTACGCGCCGCGAATACCTGCGCGCGCGCATCGAGCAGGGTCGGGTGCGCATCTACAAGAACCAGAGCTCGGGTGTGCTGCGTAGCGCAGCCTGGGCCGAGGGGCTGGTGGAAGTGCGTGAAGGCAGCACGCCGAAACAGGGCGACAGCGTGCCATTCATCCCCTTCAGCGAGCTACTTGGCTGAGCGGCCCAGCCAGGCACTGGCCAGCGGCGCGGCTTCGGCCGGTGCCGCCTGGGTCAGGCGTATGTGCACATTCTCCAGTTGTTGGGCGGCCACGCTCCAGTCGTGGCGCTGGCGGGCAAACTGGCGCCCGGCAGCGCTCAATTGGCTCATGCGCCAAGGCTGGTTGAGCAGTTGGGTGATCAGCAGCGCCAGCAGATCACCGTCGTCACTGCCCAAGTAGTGCTCGCCGTTATTCACGCTCAGGCCTGAAACGCCCTTGTCGGTGGTGATCACGGGTAAGCCGGCGGCCATCGCTTCGAGGATTTTCACCTTCGAGCCACCGGCATAGCGCAGGGGGGCGAAGAACAGCGCTGAACATCGTTGCAGTTCACGCAGGTCGGGTCGGTAGCCGAACCATTCGATGCGTGGGTCGTTCCAGTGAAGTTTCCAGTTGGCCGGCATGGCATGCCCGGCAATAGCCAGACGCACCGCCGGGTTGCTCATCCACACCTTCGGCATGATGTCGTCCAGTGCCCACTCGATGGCCTCCAGATTGGCGCCATATTCGAAATTGCCGACGAACAACAGACGCTGGCTGTGCATCGCAGGTTGCACTTGCTGGTAGTAGTCACAATCCACGCCGTTGACCACCACATTCACCGGACGCCCGCTGATCTGCGCGATCAGCTCGGCATCGTGGGCGCAGACGGCCACCAGTTCGGTGGGTTGGCGCAGCACACGGTGTTCCCAGCGCCGGTAGCGCCAGCGGTCGAAGGCGTTGAGCGGGCGCAGCCACAGCGGCAGGCGGTCGTGGCAGGCACCGCCCATTACCGACTCCAGGTTGTGCTCGCTAAGCATGTAGGGCAGCCCGCGAGCCTGCAGGGCTTTTTCGAACGGCTGGAAGCTGTAACTGTGCTCGATCTGGATCACGTCCCAGGGTTCGTCCAGTAATTGCTCGAACCGGTGCCGCAGGCGAGGCGCCAGGCCATTGATGATTGCCCGCATGGGGTAGTCGATGATGGGTGAAGCGAGCAGGTTGAGTGGACTGTGCAGTGGTCTGCGGGGTAGCACGACAATGCGTTCGAGGAGTGGCTCCAGGGCCTCACGTGCTGCATCGCTGAGAGGGATTTTCGACTGCACCAGCAGGGTGATCCGGTGGCCGCGCTGCGCCAGTGCGCGCAGCAGATGGTATTGCCGGGTTTTGTGGCCGCTGGTGGTCGGCCAAGGCAGGTAGGGCAGTGTCCAGAGAATGCGCATGACCCGAAGTCCTCGCGAAAGGCTGCAGATAGCAAAACGCGCCCGTTGGCAGCAGTGGGGGAGCCACTGCCGGGCGCGTCCATGGCAATAGGGGTATCTGCTGAGCATAGCCGGGATTGCCACATGTGGAAAAAATGACCGGCAACGCGATCAGTCGCAGAAGCGCCGCTTGGCCAATGTTTTTTCCAGGGCATGCAACGATCCGGGCGGGCCAGTGGTCGAGATTTGGGTTGGTCCATTTTACGGAGATGCGCACATGCAAGGGCGCAAGGCAATGCTGGTGCTGCACGGCAAGCAGGCGATGAACGAAGAGGTGCGCAGCGCCGTGCGCGACCTGCGCGAGAGTGGCTGGGTGCTGGATGTACGGGTGACCTGGGAGGCGGGCGATGCCCAACGGCTGGTTGCCGAGGCACTGGCGGCGGGTTACAGCCATATCGTCGCCGGTGGCGGGGACGGCACGTTGCGTGATGTGGCCGAGGCCATGGGATTGGCTGCTACCAAAGCCAGCCTGACCTTGTTGCCATTGGGCACTGCCAACGATTTTGCCAAGGCCGCTGGCATTCCCCTGGAGCCGGCGTCGGCGCTGGCCTTGCTGAATGTCGCGCCACAACCCATAGACCTGGGGCAGGCTGGCGATCAGCTGTTCCTCAACATGGCCACGGGTGGCTTTGGCAGCCAGGTCACTGCCAATACCTCCGAAGACCTCAAGAAAGTGCTGGGCGCTGCCGCTTACCTGTTCACCGGATTGTCCCGCTTCAGTGAGCTTCAGGCGGCTTCGGTGGAGCTACAGGGGCCGGGTTTCCATTGGCAAGGGGATTTGCTGGCGCTGGGTATCGGCAATGGCCGCCAGGCCGGGGGCGGGCAGGTGTTGTGCCCCGAAGCCCTGGTCAACGATGGCTTGCTTGAAGTCGCCATTCTGCCTGCGCCACAGGAGATGGTGGGAGCTCTGCGTGACCTGTTGGGCGGTGACGGCCTGTTCATTCGGGCCAGGCTGCCATGGGTCGAGATCAAGAGTTCGCAAGGGTTGGACATCAACCTCGATGGCGAGCCGTTGCAGGCCGCCAACCTGCGCTTTCAGGCGAGACCGGCGGCGTTGCACCTGCACCTGCCAGCCGGGTCGCCGTTGCTCAGTCATCCAGGCTGATGATTTTTTCGCGTACGGCGAACAGCACCAGGCCGGCCACGTCGTGAATCTGCAGGCGCTTCATGATTTGCGATCGGTGAGTTTCCACGGTTTTGATCGACAGGCCAAGGCCTGCAGCGATTTCCCGGGTGGACTTGCCGCGCACGATCAGGCGCAGGATCTCAAGCTGTCGTGAAGTCAGATTATGCCGTTCGCCAGCGCTTTGCTTGCCTTGTCTGGTGTGCCGCAGCGCCTGGTTGATGACGGTGTGGGCGATGGCCGGGCTGAGGTAGCGCTCACCGTGGCGTACCGCACCCAGCGCCTGTTCCAGCTCGGTGGCGCTGGTGTCTTTGAGCAGGTAGCCGTGGGCGCCGCTTTCCAGGGCGCGCATGATCAGGTCCGGGTCGGTGTGCATGGACAGGATCAGCACTTTGCAGGTACTGCCGCTGGCCCGCAGTTGGGTGAGGGCGTCCAGGCCGCTGGTCGAACGCATGGAGATGTCCAGCAAGATGATGTCGGGCGTCAGTGTGCGTACCTGGTCGAGTAGCTGGTTGCCGTCGTCGGCTTCGCCGATCACGTCATAGCCGGGGATATCGCAGACCAGTGCGCGCACCCCGGCGCGGATCAGCGAGTGGTCATCTACCAGCAGTAGTCTACAGGTCATGGTTGGTAATACTCCTGGCGCGTTGCTGGGTGCGCGGGGACCACGGGAACATCGCTTCGATCTGCGTGCCTCGGCCAGGCTGACTGGTGATGTCGAGGCTGCCCTGCAGCGCGATTACCCGCTCCTGCATGCCGGCCAGGCCGCGCTGACCGGCCTCGGCCGGGTGCCGGGCAGGGGCGAAACCACGACCATCGTCGTGGATCGACAGCGCCAGCCCCTCAGGGGTGCGTTGCAGGCGGATGACCAGGTTGTGTGCCTGGGCGTGGCGCAGCATGTTGGTCACCGCCTCCTGGGTAATACGGAACACTGCCATGGCCACGGCTTCGTCGATGCCGCCCAGGCGCTGGTTGCACGCCAGGCTCCAGTGCACGCCGCTGCTGGCCAGGGTGCGTACCAGGTGCGCGCGCAGGCTGGCTTCCAGACCAAGGCTGGCCAACTGTCGGGGGTTGAGCAGCGCGGAAACATCGCGCACATTACCAAGGGTGTCATCCAGCGTGCTGCGCAGGGCGTCGCAGTGCCCCTGCAACTCGTCGGGCATTCGCCGCTGCAGCCACTGCAGTTGCAGCTTGGCAGCGGTGAGCAGTTGACCGATGTCGTCGTGCAGTTCCCGGCCCAGATGCTGACGCTCGTCTTCTTGCACCTTGAGCATGCGCTCGGCCAGCTCAGCCGGGCGCAGGTGGATCGACCTGGCGCCCAGGCCCAGTAGCACAGCAGCGCCCAGCGTGGCGACCAACTGCAGCACCAGCAGGCTGGCCGGGATTGTCTGGTTGGCCAGGTACAGCGCCATGTTGGCAACCAGTGAGGCCACGCACAGCCCGACCGTTGCCCAGCGCAGCACGGCGGCGCGGGAGCAGCAATGCAAAGAAGTCTTCAAGCGTGGAAACATAGGTAGGGAGGCCACTGAAGTATTGCTGATGGAGGCCTTGCACAATGCTGCTCAGAGGCTTTGGCGCAGTACTTTCGTTGTTTTTTTGAACACGTATTCTTGCCACCTTTGTTCCGGTCGCAAGCGTTTGTGGGGGCGCATATTACCACTTTGCATTGCATCGGTCGCGGCCGGGTAACGCGTTGAAACGCCTACTGGTCGGGCGCTTTCGGGTAGCAAAGTGCCACCCTTTAATCGCGCTGTACCCACTTGTGCTGTAACTAGTGCGGCAATGATTCAACGGCATGCACCGAAAGCCTGGTGAACTTTCCAAGTTCGACCATGGTCGGGTTTCAATAAAGTTGCTTAGTTGCACTTTGCGTCAGGTTAATGCGTGCGGTTAGAGGGGTTAGAGCGGGTGCCGGTTGCCGCGTCACTGTGCGGGTGAATGCAGGTGCTGCCTTCTTCATCGCAGGACGCACAGGCTGGCGCAAAGGGGGGGTGTACGACCTTGGCCAATTCACCCAGCAGCACCAGTTGCTCGCCGATGTCCAGGTTCAGCCGCCCTGTACGGCTATCGACCAGCTCCAACTGCCAGGCCAGCAAGGTCAGGCACGCCCCTATCGCGGGCAGGGCTTCACGCTGCAGGCAACCACCGTGACAGGCCGGGGCGAGCAACTGTTGCAGGGCGGTGGTGTAGTGGGCAACTTCACGCAGGCCCAGGCGCGTAGCTTGACGGGCGATAGTGTCGAGGGCGCTGCTCAGGCAACTGCAGGCATCCGGATCATTGTCTATCAGCTCCAGATGCTGCAGGCATTCCTGGGCCTGGGTCAGCAGTACCTGGGCATCCAGCAGGAAGCCCTGCAGGGCGTCATCGAACGATAAGGCAGTGTCCATCATCAAGTCCCCGCGCGTGGGGTAGGCGCAGGGGGCGGGCACGCCGAAACGATAGCTAGCAAAAGCCTGACTCCATTCATGCAATGAGAATGGCGTCACATTAATGGCTAAAGGATATCGCGAACATCAGGTTGCACCCGATTGCCGCTAAGGGTTTCCCTGATCAAGGGCTAGGGTAGGGAACTTTTGCCGTGCCCCTGATTTGCCCCGATGTGTCGGCAGTAAAGCATGATGTTAAAGTGATATCAATTATCCGCGCGGCATTTTCCCGCAGGGGTCAAGGTGTGCGTGAAGCCGCCGATACAGGGTAAATGATTTCACCTTTTTCGACTCAAGCCTGGGGGCTTTCCAATGGCTGGCATTCTCGACACGGTAGACCAACGCACGCAACTGGTGGGTGAGAACCGCCTGGAAATTCTGATGTTTCGCCTGGCCGGTCGCCAGCTGTTCGCGATCAACGTGTTCAAGGTGCAGGAAGTACTGCAACTGCCCAAGCTGACCCTGATGCCCCAGCGGCACGCCTATGTCTGCGGTGTGGTCAACCTGCGCGGGCAGACCCTGCCGGTGATCGACCTGTCCCAGGCGATCGGTATGCGCCCGCTACAGCCGGGGCCGGACAGCACCATCATCGTCACCGAGTACAACCGCTCGGTGCAGGCCTTCCTGGTGGGCGGTGTCGACCGCATCGTCAACATGAACTGGGAGTCGATCATGCCGCCGCCTTCCAGTGCCGGTCGCCAGCACTACCTGACTGCCATCACCAAGGTCGATGAGAAGCTGGTGGAAGTGATCGACGTGGAAAAAGTGCTGGCCGAAATCGTGCCCTACAACGCCCGGGTTTCTGGCGACAAGCTCGCCGACCCGGTGCTGGCCCGGGCCCGCGGCCGCGAGGTGCTGCTGGTGGACGACTCCAGTGTGGCCTTGGCGCAATTGCGCGACACCCTGTCCCAACTGGGCATGAAGCTGCATGTGGCCAGTGATGGCCTGAAGGCGCTGCGCATGCTCAAGGGCTGGGCCGATGCTGGCGAGGACGTGTGCGAGAAACTGCTGATGGTGTTCACCGATGCAGAAATGCCGGAAATGGACGGCTATCGGCTGACCACCGAGATCCGCAGCGATGCCCGCCTGCGCCAGCTCTATGTGGTACTGCACACGTCGCTGTCAGGCAGTTTCAACGAATCCATGGTGAAGAAGGTGGGTTGTGACAACTTCCTTTCCAAGTTCCAGCCTGATCGCCTTGTCGATGTGGTCAAGCAGCGCCTGTTGCTGGATACCACCGCTGCGTGAACGTTGTGCCTGCCAGGTATAAGCTTGGCTTTTGGCATGACGCGAGGCAGCAGGGATGTTTCTCAGTGAGTTGTATCGATACCCGGTGAAGTCGGGGCAGGCGCAAAGCCTGAAGGCATCACCGGTGGGGTTGCTGGGGTTGCAAGGCGACCGGCGCTGGATGGTGGTCGAGGAAGAAAACGGACGCTTTCTGACCCAGCGTGCCTGGCCACAACTTGGCCAGATCGACGCGAGCGATGACGACAGCGGCCAGTTGCTGCTGCAAGCCCCTGGACAGGCGCCGTTGCGGGTGCCTGTACCGCCAGCCGATGACGCCCTGCGCGGCGTGACGATCTGGCGCGATACCCTGCGTGTGCCGGACGCTGGCGATGCGGCGGCGGCCTGGTTGAGCGAGTTGCTGGGCAAGGCCGTACGCCTGGTGCATTGCCCGGAGCAGCGTGCGCGATACCTGCCCAATGGTTATGGCTTCAACAGTGACCGTGCGGCGTTTCCAGATGGCTTCCCCTTGCTGCTGATTGGGCAGGGCTCGCTGGATGAGCTTAATCGGCGTATTGGCCGGCCCATGTCGATGCTGCGCTTTCGGCCCAACCTGGTGGTGCACGGCGCGGAGCCGTTTGCCGAGGATGGCTGGAAGCGGGTTCGCATCGGCAGCGTGGCGTTTCGCGTGCTCAAGCCCAGTGTGCGGTGCATCTTCACGACCATCGATCCGGCTACCGGGGCGCGCGCCGCCGACCGCGAGCCGATGGCGACGCTCAAGACCTTTCGCGAGAAGGAGGGGGATGTGCTGTTCGGGCAGAACCTGGCGGTGGATGGCAGTGGGTGGCTGGAGGTGGGGATGGAAGTAGAAATCCTGGAATAGGTGTGTTGCCTGAGCCGGCCTCTTCGCGGGTGAACCCGCTCCTACAAGGTCGTTGTAGGAGCGGGTTCACCCGCGAAGAGGCCGGTACAGGCTCAACAGCAATCACATGTCATCGAAATACCGCTCATGCCAATCCACCAGCGGCTGCGGCGAATTCAGCTTTTGCCCGTAGATCACCGAATACGACAGCACGTTCTGCACATATTGGCGTGTTTCGTCGAACGGGATCGACTCTACCCACACATCGAAGCTCAGGTGCTTGGCGCCTTTGAGCCACTGGCGAACGCGCCCGGGGCCGGCGTTGTAGGCTGCCGAAGCCAGCACCCGGTTGCCGTTGAACTGGCTGTGTACCTGGCTCAGGTAGGCTGCACCCAGCTGGATGTTCTTGTCCGGGATCAGCACTTGCGCCGGTGATGTCAGCGGGATACTGAACTTGCGTGCGGTTTCCTTGGCCGTGGCCGGCATCAGCTGCATCAGGCCGCTGGCGCCCACGGGAGAGCGTGCGTCCTCCATGAAGGCGCTTTCCTGGCGAGTGATGGCGAATACCCAGCTCGAATGCAGGCCGCGAACCTTGGCTTCACGCACCAGCGTGTCGCGGTGGGCCATGGGGAAGCGGATGTCCAGGTCGTCCCAGTAGCGGGCCTGGCTGATGGTGCGGATGGCTGGAAAGTACCAGCGCAGCTCGTAGGCCAGGCGAGCCTGTGCAACCATTTCGTCACGGGTGAAGTGGCGGCTGACGTGGTACCACTCACGGCGGCCGTCGACAATCTGGCCACGGGCGTGGAATTCCAGTGCGCGCTGGATACCGGGCGTGTTACGGACCTTCTTGACCAGTTGCGGGCTCAGCAGCAGCGGCTTGTTGTTCAGCTGGTACGGTGCCTGTGCCCGGTCGGCGGCGAGAAAGCCATAGAAGTCACGCTCACGCGCTGCGGCCTTGTAAAGCAGCGGAACCTGCGGGTTGTTTGGCTGTGCCAGTTCCAGGCTGCGAGCCTGCCAGTACCTCCAGCGGCTGGTGCTGGCCAGGTCCTGGGGAAGGCGCTTGGTCAGCTCGTAGGCGTCCTCCCAGCGGCCCAGGCGCAGCAGCAGGCGAAGGCGCCATTCGCTGACGGTGTTGTCACGCAGCTCGGGGTCGTAGCGGGTCATCAGGCCGAGCGCGCGTGGGTCGTAGCGGCGTGCGAGGGTCAGGCCGATTTCGCGGGCGATGGCCACCTTTTCATCACGCGAGAAGTGCATGCGCTGGGCGTAATCGTCGAGCAGTGCCATGGCCCGCTCCGGGTTCTGCCGGGCCAGGCGGCGAAGGCCGAGGCTGACCACGTCGGACATGGCCTCGTTGACCGGGGTAAAGCGCGACGGCTGGTTGAGCAGCTCAGGCTTCTGCGCTACGTCGACCAGCAGGCGCCCCTGCGGGCGGAGGGTGGTCAGGCCCTTGGCCAGCGTGTTTGCCAGGCCGTAGTTGCGCGCCTGGGCTGCCAGCTTGGTGCGTGCCCAGCGCTTGGCTTCGGTCAACTGGCCTTCGGCTGCCCACATGCCGAACAGCGCGTCGCAGGCGGCAGGTTGCGATTTGCCGACGTTCCACAGCTTGTCGGCGGTGGCGTAACCTTCGGCGCGCAAGCCGTGGCTGAGCTGGTATTGGCCGTTGAGGCAGTCCAGTTCGGTAAAATTGAGCTTGGGGTCATAGTACTTGACGAAGGTATCCCACTCGCCACGTTCGGCCAGCCAGCGCAACCAGCGCAGCTTCATCCAGTTGGCCTGGGGCAGGTCGCCATGCTTGGCAAGAAAGCCTTCGATTTCCTGGTTGCTGGCGCTTTTCAGGCGTGCGGTGAGTTCATCGTAGGCCAGGTAGGGCGTCAGCGGGTAGTCCTTCAAGGCCTGGGCATAGCGCAGGTACGGGCCTTTGTCGCCTTTGGCCAGCGCTCGCTTGGCCTCGTCGTAGTACTGGCGTTGCAGGGTCAGGTCGGCGGCCTGCGCCACGCAGGTGGCGGCGGTAAGCAGCAGGCAGGATGCAATATGTAACAGGCGGCTGCGCATGATACGTCCGGGCAGTTGAACCATGGGGAGTGTCGGCGGAGCCAGCACTGTTGGAAGCTATTGCCTTAGCTTAGCCGTTTGCCGGCGGTGGGTGAAAGCGCTGTGCGTGTATCGGGATATTAAGTTCGACCAGATGTCGCCAGGCGTTCGCCGGTTGGCCTGGCGGATGCCGTCGGGGCCCAAGTCAGGTAGAATGCGCGCCCGATTTATGGAGACCAACATGACCCTGCTCAAATTCAGCGATGTGTCCCTCGCATTCGGCGCCATGCCGCTGCTGGACAAAGTGTCCTGGCAGATCGCTCGTGGCGAGCGGGTGTGCATCATCGGCCGCAACGGCACCGGCAAGTCGAGCATGCTGCGCCTGGTCAAGGGCGAGCAGAAGGGCGACGACGGCGAAATCTGGCGTGCCCCGGGCCTGAAGATCGGTGAGCTGCCACAGGAGCTGCCGGTGGCCGACGAGCGAACGGTGTTCGACGTCGTAGCCGCTGGTCTGGACGGCGTGGGCGAGTTGCTGGCGCAGTTCCACCACCTGAGCATGAACATCCAGGGCGATGAAGACCTGGAAAAACTCATGCACGTCCAGCATGAGCTGGAAGCCCGCGACGGCTGGCGCCTGCAGCAGGTGGTGGAAAGCACGCTCAGTCGCCTGCAACTGCCGGCCGACAAGACCCTGGCCGAGCTGTCCGGTGGCTGGCGCCGCCGCGTGCTGCTGGCCCAGGCGCTGGTGTCCGAGCCCGACCTGCTGCTGCTCGACGAACCGACCAACCACCTGGACATCGGTGCCATTGCCTGGCTCGAAGAGGCCCTGCGTGGCTTCAACGGCGCGGTATTGTTCATCACCCACGACCGTTCGTTCCTGCAGAACCTGGCCACCCGCATCCTCGAGCTGGACCGTGGCGGCCTGATCGACTGGAACGGCGACTACGCCAGCTTCCTGGTGCACAAGGAGGCCGCACTGGCCGCCGAGGAAACCGCCAACGCGCTCTTCGACAAGCGCCTGGCCCAGGAAGAAGTGTGGATTCGCCAGGGTATCAAGGCCCGCCGTACCCGCAACGAAGGCCGTGTGCGTGCACTGAAGGCCCTGCGTGTGGAGCGTGGCGAGCGCCGCGAACGACAGGGCAAGGCCAACATTCAGATCGAAGCAGCGGACAAGTCCGGCAAGCAGGTGATGGTGCTGGAAAATGTCAGCTTCCATCACCCGGACGGGCCTCTGCTGGTCAAGGACTTTTCCATGGTCCTGCAGCGGCAGGACCGCATCGGTCTGCTGGGCGCAAACGGCACTGGCAAGACCACTTTGCTCAAGATGATGCTGGGCGACCTTGAGCCTACTGCGGGCAAAGTGGAGCGTGGCACCAAGCTTGAGGTGGCTTATTTCGACCAGATGCGCCACCAGCTCGACCTGGAAAAGACCGTGATCGACAACCTGGCCGAAGGCCGTGATTTCATCGAGATCGATGGTCAGAACCGCCACGTGCTGAGCTACCTGGGCGACTTCCTGTTCAGTCCCCAGCGTGCGCGCACGCCGGTCAAGGCGCTGTCAGGTGGTGAGCGTGCGCGGCTGCTGCTGGCCAAGCTGTTCAGCAAGCCGGCCAACCTGCTGGTGCTCGACGAACCGACCAACGACCTGGACGTGGAAACCCTCGAGCTTCTGGAAGAGGTGCTGTCCAACTACAAAGGCACCGTGCTGATGGTCAGCCACGACCGGGCCTTCCTCGACAACGTCGTTACCAGCACGCTGGTGTTCGAAGGCGAGGGTAAGGTGCGTGAGTATGTGGGCGGCTACGAGGACTGGATTCGCCAGGGCGGCTCGCCGAAATTGCTGGGTGTGACCGAGAGCAAGGGCGGCAAGTCTGCGCTCAACAGCGCGGTGGTTGAGAAGGTCGAGGCCAAGCCTGAACCTGTTGTTGCGGCGGTGGTGGAAGAGCCTTCGAAGAAGAAACTCAGCTACAAGCTGCAGCGTGAGCTGGAAATGCTGCCGGGGCAGATCGACGAGCTGGAACAGCGGATGGCCGAGGCTCAGGAAGAAGTGAATGCGGCGGGCTTCTATCAGCGGCCAATTGCAGAAACTTCGGCGGTGCTGGCACAGATCGAGAAGCTGCAGGGCGAGCTGGATGTATTGGTAGAGCGCTGGGCTGAGCTGGAAGGCTGATTGGCGTTAGCCTGTTCCGGCCTCTTTGCGGGTAAACCCGCTCCTGCAGGGATCGCCATACCCTTGCAGGCGCAGGCTTGCACGCGAAGAGGCCGGTTCAGGTCGAATCAATCCTTCTTCAGCAAGCGTACCGCCAGCACGTCACACGGCGCGCCGTGCAGCACATCGTTGGCCGTGGAGCCCAGCAGCAATGCCAGGCCGTGACGACCATGGCTGCCGACCACGATCAGGTCGCAGTTCTGGTCCTTGGCCAGCTGGTGGATTTCCTGGCGCGGTTGGCCGTAGGTCAGGTGCGAGTCGCCGCGGTTGATTTCCGGGTATTTGTGGAACAGGCGGTCCATGCGCTCCTTGGCCTGGTCGAACTGCTGCTGTTGCAACTGCGACAGGTCCATCGGTACGTCACCGCCGAAAGCCATGGCCATCGGCTCGACAATATGCACCAGGGATACCTTGGCATTCGAAGGTTCTGCCAGCGCCATGGCGCGCTTGATCACCGGGTCGCACTCTTCGGTCAGGTCGACAGCGACCAACAAATGTTCGTATTTCATGAGCGGTACTCCTGACAATCGCGATAGAAGAAGTATGGTCGCTTTAGGGCGGGTCCACCGTGAAAATGGCTAACCAGCTCATTTGCAACGTTTTATGGGAACTACTGATATGACGGTATTGCTGGTGGTGTCAATCCTTGCGCTGATTCTCAGCCCGCTTTCCTGGCTGCGCAGTTCGCGCAAGCAGAGCGAGCAGATGAAGTTGCGCCTGGAGGCTCGGCGCATGGGATTGGCCATGCAGCTGGCGCCTCAGCAGTGGCCGCACTGGCTGGAAAAAGAGCCGCCAAGCCCCTGCCCGCAATATCACCGAGCCCGGCGTCGTGGGCATGAGGACAGTTTCAGCTTCTGGCAGGTCAGCCCCGGGGTGTGGTGGAATCAGTGGCGCGAGCCCTGCGAAGACCCACGCTTCATGGGCGCCTTGTCGCGTTTGCCGGCGAGTGTGTACAAGGTGGAGGCCGATGCGCGGATGATTGCCTTGTACTGGACCGAGCGCGGCGATACTGCTGTGTTGCAGGATGTTGCCTACGCCCTCGAAACCTTGGCTTGAGCTCAGCCCATATGCGCCCCTGTAGGCGAGGATTCACCTGCGAACACCGGCAGGGCCGGTGCCAAGCTCCGCGGTGCCTGCTTCGCGGGTAAACCCGCTCCTACGGGGGCGGAATCCAGCCTGGTCAATCTGTTCTATAACGACAAAGCGGCGGCTCGGCATGACCCTGAAGGGGTGGGGTGCCAAGTCGCCGCTTTGCGTTCTGCTGCGCAGAAAAGGCCAGGCAGGCCGGGTATTCATGCAAGCAAGTGCCAGTGTAGTCGCCCTGGCTCGCCGCGCAAGCGCAAAGCACTCCAGCCAATACGTGTGGTCAATCGCTGACATGAATGACCGGCGATCACTGTCATCATGTTTTGTACCCGGGCGATAGAAAATGACTGGAAAGTCGCGCTTTCGCCGTGCTCGTGAGCATTTGACAACGCCCATCTTTTCGGAGAATGTGTGCACACCCAAATCAAACGGGCGTATGAATTGAGCGTTTGTATGTCATCACGCCAAGCCATACTTCCGACTAGCGCGCTGACGGGTGTGCCTGGGGCAGGGCAGCTAGGCCTGCTTTTGCTGCAGCGATCGGCGTGTACAGTTCAGCTTCCATATCGTGGAGATCAGTTGATGATTTACGAAGGTAAAGCCATCACGGTTAAGGCTCTTGAAAGTGGCATCGTCGAGCTCAAGTTCGACCTCAAGGGTGAGTCCGTCAACAAGTTCAACCGCCTTACCCTGAGCGAGCTGCGCCAGGCCGTCGATGCCATCCAGGCCGATGCCTCGGTCAAGGGCGTGATCGTCAGCAGTGGCAAGGACGTGTTCATCGTCGGCGCCGACATCACCGAGTTCGTCGACAACTTCAAGCTGCCTGAGGCCGAGCTGGTCGCTGGCAACCTGGAAGCCAATCGCATCTTCAACGCCTTCGAAGACCTCGAAGTGCCGACCGTTGCCGCCATCAACGGCATCGCGCTGGGCGGCGGCCTGGAAATGTGCCTGGCGGCCGACTACCGGGTCATGTCCAGCAGCGCCAGGATCGGCCTGCCGGAAGTCAAGCTGGGTATCTACCCGGGCTTTGGCGGTACCGTGCGCCTGCCGCGCCTGATCGGCTCGGACAACGCCATCGAGTGGATCGCCGCCGGCAAGGAAAACCGCGCCGAAGACGCCCTGAAAGTGGGGGCCGTCGACGCCGTGGTCGCCCCTGAGCTGTTGCTGGCCGGTGCCCTCGACCTGATCAAGCGTGCCATCAGTGGCGAGCTGGACTACAAGGCCAAGCGCCAGCCGAAGCTGGAAAAGCTCAAGCTCAATGCCATCGAGCAGATGATGGCCTTCGAGACCGCCAAGGGCTTTGTCGCAGGCCAGGCCGGGCCGAACTACCCGGCCCCGGTCGAAGCGATCAAGAGCATCCAGAAAGCCGCCAACTTCGGTCGCGACAAGGCCCTGGAAGTCGAAGCCGCGGGCTTTGCCAAGCTGGCCAAGACCTCGGTCGCCGAGAGCCTGATCGGCTTGTTCCTCAACGATCAGGAACTCAAGCGCAAGGCCAAGGCGCATGACGAGATCGCCCACGACGTGAAGCAGGCCGCCGTCCTCGGCGCCGGCATCATGGGCGGCGGTATCGCCTACCAGTCGGCGGTCAAAGGTACGCC
The DNA here is from genome assembly GCF_054611535.1 of Pseudomonas sp. VEM90. Lineage (NCBI taxonomy): Bacteria > Pseudomonadati > Pseudomonadota > Gammaproteobacteria > Pseudomonadales > Pseudomonadaceae > Pseudomonas > Pseudomonas sp. VEM90. The sequence continues at coordinate 22,085 of NZ_JBTRAR010000019.1, forward strand.
GATCCTGATGAAGGACATCCGCGAGGAAGCCATTCAACTGGGTCTGAACGAGGCCTCCAAGCTGCTCGGCAACCGCGTCGAGAAGGGCCGCCTGACCCCGGCCAAGATGGCCGAGGCCCTCAACGCCATTCGCCCGACCCTGTCTTATGGCGATTTCGCCAATGTCGACATCGTCGTCGAGGCTGTGGTCGAGAACCCGAAGGTCAAGCAAGCGGTACTGGCGGAAGTGGAAGGCCAGGTGAAGGACGATGCGATCCTCGCTTCCAACACCTCCACCATCTCCATCAACCTGCTGGCCAAGGCGCTCAAGCGTCCGGAAAACTTCGTCGGCATGCACTTCTTCAACCCGGTGCACATGATGCCGCTGGTTGAAGTGATCCGTGGCGAGAAGTCCAGTGAAGTGGCGGTTGCCACCACCGTGGCCTACGCCAAGAAAATGGGCAAGAACCCGATCGTGGTCAACGACTGCCCGGGCTTTTTGGTCAACCGTGTGCTGTTCCCGTACTTCGGCGGCTTCGCCAAGCTGGTCAGCGCCGGCGTCGATTTTGTGCGCATCGACAAGGTCATGGAAAAGTTCGGCTGGCCGATGGGCCCAGCCTACCTGATGGACGTGGTCGGCATCGACACCGGTCACCATGGCCGCGATGTGATGGCCGAAGGTTTCCCGGACCGGATGAAGGACGAGCGTCGCTCGGCCGTTGACGCGCTGTACGAGGCTAACCGCCTGGGTCAGAAGAACGGCAAGGGCTTCTACGCCTACGAAACCGACAAGCGCGGCAAGCCGAAGAAGGTTTTCGATGCCACCGTGCTCGACGTGCTCAAACCGATCGTGTTCGAGCAGCGTGAAGTGACCGATGAAGACATCATCAACTGGATGATGGTCCCGCTGTGCCTGGAGACTGTGCGCTGCCTGGAAGACGGCATCGTCGAAACCGCCGCCGAAGCCGATATGGGGCTGGTCTACGGCATTGGTTTCCCTCCCTTCCGCGGTGGTGCGCTGCGTTACATCGACTCGATCGGTGTGGCCGAATTCGTTGCCCTGGCCGATCAGTACGCCGACCTGGGGCCGCTGTACCACCCGACCGCCAAGCTGCGTGAAATGGCCAAGAACGGCCAGCGCTTCTTCAACTGAGCGGTCAACGAGCTAGAGCGAGAGATTTGATATGAGCCTGAATCCAAGAGACGTGGTGATTGTCGACTTCGGTCGCACGCCAATGGGCCGCTCCAAGGGTGGCATGCACCGCAATACCCGCGCTGAAGACATGTCGGCGCACCTGATCAGCAAACTGCTGGAACGCAACGGCAAGGTCGACCCGAAAGAAGTCGAGGATGTGATCTGGGGCTGCGTCAACCAGACCCTGGAGCAGGGCTGGAACATCGCCCGCATGGCGTCGCTGATGACCCCGATCCCGCACACCTCTGCGGCGCAGACCGTCAGCCGCCTGTGCGGTTCGTCGATGAGCGCCCTGCACACGGCTGCCCAGGCGATCATGACCGGTAACGGTGATGTGTTCGTGGTGGGTGGCGTGGAGCACATGGGCCACGTCAGCATGATGCACGGTGTCGACCCCAACCCGCACCTGTCCTTGCATGCCGCCAAGGCTTCCGGGATGATGGGCCTGACTGCGGAAATGCTCGGCAAGATGCACGGCATCACCCGTGAGCAGCAGGACCTGTTCGGCTTGCGTTCGCACCAGCTGGCCCACAAGGCCACTGTCGAAGGCAAGTTCAAGGATGAGATCATCCCGATGCAGGGCTACGACGAAAACGGCTTCCTGAAGGTGTTCGATTTCGACGAAACCATTCGCCCGGAAACCACCCTCGAAGGCCTGGCGTCGCTCAAGCCTGCGTTCAACCCGAAAGGCGGTACTGTCACTGCCGGTACCTCGTCGCAGATTACCGACGGCGCATCGTGCATGATCGTGATGTCCGGCCAGCGTGCGATGGACCTGGGTATCCAGCCATTGGCGGTGATCCGTTCGATGGCAGTGGCCGGTGTCGACCCGGCAATCATGGGCTATGGCCCGGTGCCGTCGACCCAGAAAGCCCTCAAGCGTGCCGGTCTGACCATGGCTGACATCGACTTCATCGAGCTCAATGAAGCCTTCGCTGCACAGGCCCTGCCAGTGCTGAAAGACTTGAAAGTGCTCGACAAGATGGATGAGAAGGTTAACCTGCACGGCGGCGCGATTGCCTTGGGCCACCCGTTCGGTTGCTCCGGGGCGCGGATTTCCGGCACCCTGCTCAACGTCATGAAGCAAAATGGCGGTACGCTGGGTGTTGCGACCATGTGCGTCGGCCTGGGCCAAGGTATCACCACTGTCTTCGAACGCGTCTGATCGCGTAGCGGGACAGCAACCGGGGCCTTGTGCCCCGGTTTTGTTTTTTCAGGTTTTATTCAAGAGGGTGTGCAACATGCAGATACAACCAGGCGTCTACCGGCATTCCAAAGGGCCTGAGTACCGTGTCTTCAGTGTTGCGCGGCACTCCGAAACCGAAGAGTGGATGGTGTTCTACCAATGCCTGTATGGTGATTACAGCTTCTGGGTACGCCCCCTTTCGATGTTCGAGGAGTCCGTAGAAGTTGACGGCGAGCAGGTGCCACGCTTTGCTTTGGTCAAGGCCGAAGAGGGGCTGCCCGGGTTGCTGGGCAAGTCGCACGACTGATCGTCCGAGCTTGACCTCACACTTTTGCCACTATATATAGCGGTGCCGCGTCTGGCACTTGGCGCGTTTTTTATCTTCAGATTCAGGAATACTCCGATCCATGGGCAAATCGCTGGTCATTGTGGAATCCCCGGCCAAGGCCAAGACCATCAACAAGTACCTGGGCAACCAGTACGTGGTGAAGTCGAGTATCGGCCATATCCGAGACCTCCCCACCAGCGGTTCGGCCAGCGCGAGCAAAGAGCCGGCCGCCAAGCGTGGCAAGGCTGCGGGTGAGGCGCCGGCGCTTTCGCCGAAAGAAAAGGCTCGCCGCCAGCTGGTGGCGCGCATGGGCGTCGACCCCGACCATGGCTGGAAGGCCAAGTACGAGATCCTGCCTGGCAAGGAAAAGGTGATCGAAGAGCTGCGCCGCCTGGCCAAGGATGCCGACACCATCTATCTCGCAACCGACTTGGACCGCGAAGGTGAAGCCATTGCCTGGCACCTGCGCGAGGCCATCGGGGGTGACGACACCCGCTACAAGCGCGTGGTGTTCAACGAAATTACCAAGAAGGCCATTCAGGAGGCCTTCTCGCAGCCGGGCGAACTGGACATCGATCGGGTCAACGCTCAGCAGGCGCGGCGTTTCCTCGACCGCGTGGTCGGTTACATGGTTTCGCCGCTGCTGTGGGCCAAGATTGCCCGCGGCCTGTCCGCTGGCCGTGTGCAGTCGGTAGCGGTAAAGCTGGTGGTGGAGCGTGAGCGCGAGATCCGCGCGTTCATCCCGGAAGAGTACTGGGAAATCCACGCCGACCTCGGCACCGCCAAGAACGCCAAGGTGCGTTTCGAAGTGGCGCGCGAGAAGGGCGAGGCCTTCAAGCCGCTGAACGAAGCGCAGGCCATGGCGGCGCTGGATAAGCTCAAGGCTTCCAGCTACAGCGTGGTCAAGCGCGAAGACCGTCCGACCAGCAGCAAGCCATCGGCACCGTTCATTACTTCCACCTTGCAGCAAGCGGCCAGTAACCGCCTGGGCTTCGGTGTGAAGAAAACCATGATGATGGCCCAGCGCTTGTACGAAGCCGGTTACATCACCTACATGCGTACCGACTCGACCAACCTGTCGGCTGACGCCCTGGAGATGGCCCGCAGCTACATCGAGCGGGAGTTCGGCAAGCAGTACCTGCCGGAGGCACCACTGGTTTACGGCAGCAAGGAGGGCGCCCAGGAGGCACACGAAGCGATTCGACCTTCTGACGTGAATACCCACCCGACCAAGCTCAGCGGCATGGAGCGTGATGCCGAGCGCCTGTACGAGCTGATCTGGCGCCAGTTCCTGGCTTGCCAGATGCCGCCAGCGCAGTACCTGTCCACCAGCGTCACCGTCGCGGCCGGCGATTTCGAGCTGCGTGCCAAGGGCCGCATCCTCAAGTTCGACGGCTACACCCGTGTGCTGCCCCAGCAGAGCAAGCCGGGCGAAGACGACGTGCTGCCAGAAATGGTTCAGGGTGAAGCGCTTAAACTGATCCAGATCGACCCGAGCCAGCACTTCACCAAGCCGCCGGCGCGCTTCACCGAAGCCAGCCTGGTCAAGGAAATGGAAAAGCGCGGCATTGGCCGCCCATCGACCTACGCGGCGATCATTTCCACCATCCAGGACCGTGGCTATGTGACGCTGCACAACCGCCGCTTCTACTCCGAGAAGATGGGCGACATCGTCACCGAGCGCCTGTCGGAGAGCTTCTCCAACCTGATGGACTATGGCTTTACTGCCGTCATGGAAGAGAACCTCGACGACGTGGCCCAGGGCGAGCGTGACTGGAAGAACGTGCTCGACGAGTTCTACGGCGACTTCAGCAAAAAGCTGCAGACTGCCGAGTCCAGTGAAGACGGCATGCGTGCCAACCAGCCGACCATGACCAACATTCCGTGCAAGGAATGTGGCCGGCCGATGATGATTCGCACCGCCTCTACAGGCGTGTTCCTGGGTTGCTCTGGCTACAGCCTGCCGCCGAAAGAGCGCTGCAAGGCTACCGTCAACCTGGTGCCGGGCGACGAGATTGCTGCTGACGACGAGGGCGAGTCGGAATCGCGCGTGCTGCTGGGCAAGCACCGTTGCCCGATCTGCGCCACGGCGATGGACGCCTACCTGCTGGACGAGAAGCACAAGCTGCACATCTGCGGTAACAACCCGGATTGTGTAGGTTACGAGATCGAGGAAGGCAACTACCGCATCAAGGGCTACGAAGGGCCGAGCCTTGAGTGCGACAAGTGCGGTAGCGAGATGCAATTGAAGACCGGCCGTTTCGGCAAGTTCTTCGGCTGCACCAACCCGGCGTGCAAGAACACCCGCAAGCTGCTCAAGAGCGGCGAGGCGGCGCCGCCGAAGATGGACAAGGTAGACATGCCGGAGCTCAAGTGCGAGAAGGTCGACGATACCTACGTGCTGCGCGACGGTGCTTCGGGGCTGTTCCTGGCTGCCAGCCAGTTCCCCAAGAACCGCGAAACCCGTGCGCCACTGGTGCTGGAGATTGTGCCGCACAAGCATGAGATCGACCCGAAGTACCACTTCCTGTGCGATGCGCCGCAGAAAGACCCGGATGGCCGCCCGGCGGTGATCCGCTACAGCCGCAAGACCAAGGAGCAGTACGTGCAGTCCGAGGTCGATGGCAAGCCGACCGGTTGGAAGGCGTTCTACGACGGCAATGCCTGGAAGGTTGAAGACAAGCGCTGATCCATCGGTGCTGTGATATGGGGCCGCTTTGCGCCCCTTCGCGGGCTTGCCCGCTCCCACAGGTATCGCGCCGCCCTTGAATGTGGCGCTGTACTGGTGGGAGTGGGCAAGCCCGCGAAGGGGCGCAAAGCGGCCCCAATCATTTATGATGCAGATATCCGCCTTGTAGCCTTATGGGAGGGCACTGAAATGGCCCAGGAACTCTACACCCGCACCAACCAGAAACTGTTCTTCGCCGGCCTCGCCCTCGAGTCCATGGCCAAGGCTGAACAAAGCCAGGCCATGAATGCCCAAGGCTTGGTTCAGGCTGAACGCGAGTCGGCGCTGTTCCACCTGTATGGTGCTCTGTTGGGGCTGTGCCATGAAATCGGGGGCTTCTACCGCCTGCCGGTTGTCGCAACGGTGGAGCAGGCCCTGGCCGACGATGCCCTGAACGGTATAACCATCCCGGAAGTGGCCGAGTTGCTGGAACTGGCCCGCCAGCGTGAAACCTGGCTGGCGCAAATGCTCGGTGCTTATGCCGATTTGTTCCGACCACCGGTCGCTAGAAAAGCGCCGAAAACCGACGTTACCCAACCACTGATTCAGGCCGTCAATCTTGATGAGCCTGAGCATCCAGCACTCTCGCGTGCCGAGCTGGAAAGCTGGCGAAATGACCTCAAAAGTCTGGTGAGACGTTTCCGTGACGCGTTGAGTGAGTGCTGATAGCCGCAACGGCTGGTACAATAATCGCCTTTCGCGGAGAACTGCCATTTATGTCTACGTCTTTTCTGGAAATTGTCGAGTTGCCTGATGGCCGCATCGAACTTCGTCGCGCCGAGGATGAGGGCTCTCTGGTAACCCTGGATTTCTCGGAAGACGCCAAGGTGTTCCTGCAGGGTCAGCATGTGGAAGTGGCCAAGGCCATGCTCAGTGTGGGCGTGCAGATGGCCGGTCGCCTGATGGATGGCGAGCTTGAGCGTGATGAAGGGCCGCGTGTGCTGCACTGAGTGTGCAGCAGCGTATCAGGCTATTTGAAGTGACAGGCAAAGCCTGAACATCAGCCGAGGCGGATGTTCAGGCTTTGTGCGTTTCCGGCACTGGCTGCACGTAGCAGTTGCTGGCGTGCAGTGGCGTTGACGTTGCCCAGCCAGCTCACCACGGTGTGGCTGAGGCCCAGGCGCAAGGCCTCACAGGCCAGCTGCAGCGCGCTTTGATTGCTGCGGGGTTGCAGCAGCAGAATACGTTCACGGTTGAGCCCGGCATCGCGCAGCCAGGCCTGGGTCAGGCTTGGCGGCGGGGCGATCAGGGTCAGCCAGCGGGCCTCGTCCTCTTCGCTCAGCTCGCGCAGCACCGGCGCCAGCAGGCTTTGGCAGTGGCCAGGGGCGCCGCGCAGCGACAGTTCGCTGAACAGTTCGGGCTGGCTGCTCTTGCGCGCTGGCTCCCTGGCTTTCAGGCCTGGCAGCACGGGCTGTGCGAGGAATGCTTCGAACAGGGGCAACTGGGCTTGCTCGGGTGCGTGAATGAACTGCTGCATGACGCCTCCTGGATCAGCGGCGAATGACGCCGACGCTCAAGCCCTCGATCACCAGTTCCTGTTCTTTCAGGTCGACTTCGATGGGGGCGAATTCGGGGTTTTCGGCAAGCAGCCAGACTTTGCTGCCTTCGCGCTTGAAGCGCTTGACGGTGACTTCGTCGCCGATACGCGCCACCACGATCTGGCCGTTGCGGGCCTCACGGCAGGTGTGCACCGCCAGCAGGTCACCGTCGAAGATGCCGACGTCCTTCATGCTCATGCCGTGTACGCGCAGCAAATAATCGGCTTGGGGGTGGAAGAAGGCAGGGTTGATGTTGCAGGATTGCTCGATGTGCTGTTCTGCAAGGATCGGCGCACCGGCAGCTACCCGGCCGATGATGGGCAGGCCGGCTTCTTCGGCCTTGGCTTCCAGGCCAGGGATGCGGATGCCGCGGGAAGCGCCCGGCGTCATTTCGATCGCGCCCTTGCGGGCAAGGGCCTTGAGGTGCTCCTCGGCGGCATTGGGCGACTTGAAGCCCAGCTCCTGAGCAATCTCCGCGCGGGTGGGCGGGAAGCCGTTGTCTTCCAGGCAGCGCTTGATGAACGCGAGAATTTCGGCTTGGCGTGGCGTCAGTTTCAACATGGTAAGCGCTCTGTCTTTTTGTACAGTGACTGGGATTATATACAGTGTCAGGCCCGCTGCAAGCTCCAAGCTGCAAGAAAGGGCGAAACGGCAGTCCTCCCATGCTTTTCAGTCACCCCTGGACGCGATTTTGCGATATCCGGCCGGTGTTGCTGTCACATCGCGCTTGCAGCTTCCAGCTTGCACCTTTTAAATGGCGACCGCCCAGTCACCGAGCCTTGACAGAAGCAGGGCTGAAACGTATGTTTCAAACACCTGTTTGTCTGGCGGAGTAGTCGGAGTAGTCATGGCCCAATCGGAAACCGTTGAACGCATTCTCGACGCTGCCGAGCAGCTGTTCGCGGAAAGGGGGTTCGCCGAAACCTCGTTGCGGCTGATTACCAGCAAGGCCGGGGTCAACCTGGCGGCAGTCAACTATCATTTCGGCTCCAAGAAGGCGCTGATCCAGGCCGTTTTCTCGCGTTTCCTTGGCCCATTCTGCGCCAGTCTCGAGCGTGAGCTGGAGCGCCGCCAGGCCAAGCCGGAGCAAAAGCCCAGCCTCGAAGAACTGCTGGAAATGCTCGTAGAGCAGGCGCTGGCCGTGCAACCGCGTAGCAACAACGACCTGTCGATCTTCATGCGCCTGCTGGGTCTGGCGTTCAGCCAGAGCCAAGGGCACCTGCGGCGCTATCTGGAAGACATGTACGGCAAAGTGTTCCGCCGCTACATGCTGTTGGTGAACGAGGCAGCGCCACGCATTCCGCCACTGGAACTGTTCTGGCGTGTGCACTTCATGCTGGGTGCCGCGGCCTTCAGCATGTCCGGTATCAAAGCCCTGCGGGCGATTGCCGAGACCGACTTCGGCATCAACACTTCGATCGAGCAGGTGATGCGCCTGATGGTGCCGTTCCTGGCGGCAGGCATGCGCGCTGACAGCGGTGTGACCGACGAGGCGATGGCCACTGCGCAGCTGCGCCCGCGAACAAAGACCAGCTCGGCTACCGCCAAGGCCTGAAGGCTGGGCGTGGCAGGGCGCTTCCGCTAAGCTAGCGCCCATGCCCGATCTACTTCACATTCCCCTTGCTGACCAGTGCCTGTGTGGCTTCGCTTGTGGCCAACGGCATGTGTCTGCCGGTGTCTGCTGCCCCCCGGTGGGCTGCTCTCTGTCTTCCATGAAGGATTACCCATGACTGTCAGCCTGCAAGGCTCCCTGATGGTGGATATCGCCGGTAAATGGCTGACCGCCGAAGACCGTCAACTGCTGCGCCAGCCCGAAGTGGCTGGCCTGATCATCTTTGCCCGCAATATCGACAGCCCGCGCCAGGTGCGCGAACTGTGCGCGTCCATCCGCGCCATTCGCCCCGATCTGATCCTGGCAGTGGACCAGGAAGGCGGGCGCGTACAGCGTCTGCGCCAGGGCTTTGTTCGCCTGCCGGCCATGCGTGCGCTGGCCGATAACGACAATGCCGAATACCTGGCTGAGCAGTGCGGCTGGCTGATGGCGACCGAGGTACTGGCGGTTGGCCTGGACCTCAGCTTCGCTCCTGTGCTCGACCTGGACCACCAGCGTAGCGCCGTGGTGGGCAGCCGCGCGTTCGAGAGTGACCCGCTGCGTGCAACGCAACTGGCTGGCGCGTTCATCCGTGGCATGAATGCGGCGGGTATGGCCGCCTGTGGCAAGCATTTCCCGGGGCATGGCTGGGCCGAAGCCGATTCGCACGTGGCTATCCCCACCGATGAGCGCAGCCTGGAACAACTGCGCCAGGCCGACCTGGTGCCGTTTACCCGCCTGAGTGGGCAGCTTGCGGCAGTGATGCCGGCGCATGTCATCTACCCGCAGGTCGACAACCAGCCAGCCGGCTTCTCGCGGCGTTGGTTGCAGGACATCCTGCGTGGCGAGCTGGGCTTTTACGGGGTGATCTTCAGTGATGACCTGTCGATGGCCGGTGCGCATGTGGTGGGCGATGCGGCCAGCCGTATCGAAGCGGCGCTGAGCGCCGGCTGTGATATGGGCCTGGTGTGCAATGACCGGGCGGCGGCGGAGCTGGCGCTGAGTGCGGCGCAGCGGTTGAAGGTCAAACCGTCGCCGCGGATTGCGCGGATGCGCGGGCAAGGTTTTGCGCGGACCGATTATCGCCAGCAGCCGCGCTGGCAGGAGGCGTTGGGGGCGTTGAAGGAAGCTCAGCTGGTCGATTGACTGCGCGGGCCTGTTCGCTGCCACCAGTCGGGTTTGCCCGCGAATACGGTGGCAGCGGCAACGGTGAACGACGGGTGGAAATTGGCCAGCAGGCCTGGCCCTTTCGCGGGTAAACCCGCTCCTACGACGGCCTGCGTCCAACCTCCGATGTGTGCCCACCACCCATTGCGTTGTAGGAGCGGGTTTACCCGCGAATACGGTAGCGGCGGCAACGGTGAACGACGGGTGGAAATTGGCCAGCAGGCCCGGCCCTTTCGCGGGTAAACCCGCTCCTACGACGGCCTGCGTCCAGCCTCCGATGTGTGCCCACCACCCATTGCGTTGTAGGAGCGGGTTTACCCGCGAATACGGTAGCGGCGGCAACGGTGAGCGGCAGGTGGAGATTGGTCAGCAGTCCCGGCCCATTCGCGGGTGAACCCGCTCCTACGCTGTATCCCCTTTGGCCTACCGCCCGCGTTTTCCAGGCAATGGCGCAAACAGGGCCTCGATTTCTTCATCGCCAAGCCGCCATTGCCCAGCCTGCCCGCCGTCCAGCAGGCTGGCTGCCAGTGCTGCCTTTTCCTGCTGCAGCAGCTGGATCTTCTCTTCCACCGTACCCCGGGTAATCAACTTGAACACGAACACCGGCTTGTCCTGGCCGATGCGGTAGGCACGATCGGTAGCCTGGTTTTCGCTGGCCGGGTTCCACCAGGGGTCGAAGTGGATCACGGTGTCCGCTGCCGTCAGGTTCAAGCCAACGCCCCCCGCTTTGAGGCTGATCAGGAACACTTCGCTGTTACCTTGCTGGAACTGCTGCACTGGCGTGCGACGGTCGCGAGTGTCACCGGTCAGCAGGCTGTAGCGGATCTTGCGCTTCTCGAGTTCCTGCTCGATCAGCGCCAGCATCGAGGTGAACTGTGAGAACAGCAACACCCGGCGCCCTTCGCTGAGCAGTTCTTCGAGCATTTCCAGCAGCGCCCCCAGCTTGCCCTTGTCGGCTTGGTTGCCTTTGCTTTCTACCCCCTTGACCAGGCGCAGGTCGCAGCACACCTGGCGCAGCTTGAGCAACGCGTCGAGGATCACGATCTGGCTGCGTGCGGCGCCATTGCGGGCGATTTCATCGCGGACTTTCTGGTCCATGGCCACTCGCACGGCCTCGTAGGTATCGCGCTGTGCATCACTGAGCTCGACCCAGTGCACCATCTCGGTCTTGGCCGGTAGCTCGGTGGCCACCTGCTCTTTGGTGCGACGCAGCAGGAACGGCCGGATGCGGCTGGCCAGGTGGGTCATGCGCTCGCTGTCACCGTGGCGTTCGATCGGGTTGCGGTAATCCTGATTGAAGCGCTTCAGGTCGCCCAGCCAGCCAGGCATCAGGAAGTGGAAGATCGACCACAGTTCGCCCAGGTTGTTTTCCATCGGCGTGCCGGTCAGGCACAGGCGCTGGCCGGCCTGTAGCTCGCAGACGGCGAGGGCGGCCTTGCTGCTACTGCTCTTGATGTTTTGCGCCTCGTCCAGTATCAGCATGTGCCAGGCCTGGGGGCGCAACTGTTCGAGGTCGCGTGGCATCAGGGCGTAAGTGGTCAGGACCAGGTCGTACTCATGGAGCTTGGTGAAGTACTTGCTGCGCCCCGGCCCATGCAGTGCCAGGACGCGCAGGTCGGGCGCGAAGCGCTGGGCTTCGTCCAGCCAGTTGGGTATGAGGCTGGTTGGCATGACCACCAGGGCCGGTGTACTCAGGCGCCCGGATTGTTTCTCCAGCAGCAGATGGGCCAAGGCCTGCAGGGTCTTGCCCAGGCCCATGTCGTCGCCGAGGATGCCGCCGGTACCCATCTCGCGCAGGGCCTGCAGCCAGTTCAGGCCTTGCTGCTGATAGGGGCGCAAGCTGGCCTGCAGCCCGGTGGGCGGTTCTACCTGCAGGTCGCGGGCATCGCGCAGGCGGCGACCCAGATCGCGTACATGCTCGCCACCTTCCCAGTGCAGGGGCAGGCCTTCGATTTCGTTCAGGCGCGCGGCGTCGGCGCGCTCCATGCGCAGGGACGGGCCTGCCGTGTCCTCATGCAAGTAGAGCTCGCCCAGGGTGCCCATGACGGCCTTGATGCGGCCGTAAGGCAGGGCGACGCGCAAAGCGGGGGCATCGAGACGGCCGCGGTTGAGGTCGATCAGCAGGTGTTCATCGTCACTGCGCCGGGCCAGTTCGCTAGGGCGTAGCAGCTCCGGGCTGCTGCGCAACAGTTGCAACACGATCGGCAGCAGGCTGTGGCGCTGGCCATCGACCACGATGCCTAGTTCCAGGTCGAACCATTCATGGCCGGGCGCTTCGTTGATGGTCGCATACCAGTCGTCCACCTCCTGCAGGTTGAAGGCGAAGTCGCGGTGAATGTCGATGTCCCAGCCGGCTTCGCGCAGGCGCGGCAGGCCTTCGCGGGCAAAGTGCAGCCAGGCTTCGTCGTCCGGCAACTGGTACATTTCGCCGGCGCTGTCGGGTAGGGCCTTGCTCTGGCGTGTGGCGGGTTTGAAACCGAAATCGCGCAGCATCTGGCGCAGCGCCTGCTCGGCTTGAGTCTGGCGGCGAATGCGCTGGCTGGTGCTGCCCGCCAGGCGGGTCAGCGGCTTTTCGTCGGTGCCGCTGGCCTGCAAGCCGTCATAATCGAACGCCAGTGCGGCGCGATGTTGCATTTGCCGCTGCATGCGACCGGTTTTTGGCATGTAGGCGGTGTATTCAAGGCTGCCGAGAGCAAGAAGGGGCTTTGGCTGGATGTTATCGAGCAGTTGCTCTTGCACTTGCGTCGGGGTCGGCACCTTGTGGCTGAGGGCATTGAGCTTGTGGCTCAAGGGTACGACAAGGTGTTCCGGTACATCGGGTGCGATGGTCAGCTGAACGGCGACGTGCGGATCCAGGCTGTGTTCGACCTTGCCCACTTCACGGGTCAGCAGGTTCAAGTAGTAAAGCGGCAGCAGCGGGATGACGCAGCGCAGCGTCTCTTCGCCGCTGTACCACCGCCCCCGGTAGTTTCCGTTGTCCAGGCGTACCCAGCGAAACTCGGCATGGCGCACCGGGCCTTCGTGAAGCAGGGGGAAGTCGGTATCGAAGAACATTCGCCCGGTTTCGAGGGCGCGCTGGAACAACTCGCCACCTTCGTGGCCCTTCAGTCTGTAGCCGCGATCCTGGCCGCCACCCTGATTCAGGGCCGAGAGCAGACGCAGAATGCGGGTGTCTTCGTCTGTTACGAAGCGCGGTGGCTCGTAGAGAAAATCGTAAAGTGACTGGACGCGGCTGAAGCGGATGCCATCCTCCGTACGCGTGCCCTTGCGGACAAGCAGGGCGCAGCCGGCATCGTCGGTGAGCTGGAGCTGATAGCACACCATGCGTCCACGCTTGTCTTCGGTAGCGTCGGCTTTGGGCGGGGCCTGCTCCAGGCCGCTCAACCAGTGCTGCAGTTCGGCGGACAAGGTGCCCGGGTTGGCTTGCGTTACCTCACTGTTGGAAAAGCGGTCGCTCACGCAGAAAAGTGCAGCGGCGCAATGCTTGCAGTTGTGTCGTACCGGGCAATCGCATTCGCCGCGCACATGGCACCGGCCGGCCGCAACGTGCAACTCGATGTGTTGCCGGTAGTGGTTGTTGCCGCTTCCCTGGCAATTGGCCGTTATGCTCTGCCCATGAATGCCTTCCAGTTCGACCCTGCCTTCCTCGGCATAGCGCTCACCGCGCTGCAGGGTAGCCTTGCTGAATGATTGAATCCAGTTCGGATAGGCGTTCACCATCTCGGCAGCATCGTGCTTCATGGGCTTACTGCTCCATCATCTCCGGGGCCATCACCGGCATTTTCGGCGTGCCCGGTGGTGTCACCTTCAGCAGCACTGCCAGGTGCCCACCGTCGAGAAAGGTCAGCTGGCCGCCCTTGACGTTGCTGTTGCTCTGCCTGAACTGCTCGCTTTGCAGCACGTTGCCGTTGCCATCCAGCTGGTTGACCCAGAAGTTGGCCTCGACTGTGATGAAGCGGCCTTCAGCGATGCTCAGGTTGCCTTCGATAGGGAAGTGCCCGAACTGTTCGGTGCCTTCGCCCACGGCGATGCGGCTGGGTTCGCTGCCCACCTGCTGCTGCCAGGCTTTGTGCATGAGCACGGTGTAGTCGGCGGTGGCTGCCAGGCGGGTGGCTTCATCTTCCAGTGCCAGGCGGTGCTCGGCGTCTTTGCTCAGGCGTGGGGCGCCAGCGCTCCAGTCTTCGGGGGCGAACGGGCTGGTGAAGGCGGGCACGCTGTTCTGCCGCACCAGAATCATTTCTACCTGATACAGGCCTTCGCCGAAGGCAGCCGGGGCGAACAGCGCCAGCAGCAGGGTCAGGCAACGGATGGCACGCATGGGTCTTCCTTAGGCAGGCTGTGGGGTCAGGCGCTCGAACAGCGCCTCCAGGGTATTGAAACGTTCGTCGGGGCGCTCCATCGGTACCAGGAAGCGGAACTGGGTAGCGCCTTCGAACTTGTAACGTTTGGGCTGGCCCTGGATCAGCTTGATCAGGGTCAGTGGGTCGACCGGGGTTTCGGCTTCGAACTCGAGCTTGCCACCGTTGGGCCCCGCATCGACTTTCTTGATGCCGAGCTTTTCCGCGTGCAGCTTGAGCGACGTCAGGCGCATCAGGTTCTTGGTCGGCTCCGGCAGCAAGCCGAAGCGGTCGATCATCTCGACCTGCAGGTCCTTGAGGCCTTCCTCGTCGGCAGCCGAGGCAATGCGTTTGTACAGGATCAGGCGCGCATGCACGTCAGGCAGGTAGTCTTCGGGGATCAGTGCCGGCAGGCGCAGGTTGATCTCCGGGCCGCCGCCCAGTGGCTGCTCAAGGTTCGGCTGGGTACCTTTACGGATTGCCTTGACCGCACGCTCGAGCATTTCCATGTACAGGGTGAAGCCCACCGCCTGGATCTGCCCGCTCTGGCCTTCGCCCAGCAGCTCGCCGGCCCCGCGGATTTCCAGGTCGTTGGTGGCCAGCACGAAGCCTGCGCCCAGGTCTTGCGTGTTGGCGATTGCCTCCAGGCGCTTTTCGGCGTCGGCGCTGACCTTCTGACGGGTAGGTGTGAGCAGGTAGGCGTAAGCCTGGTGGTGGCTGCGGCCAACCCGGCCACGCAGCTGGTGCAGCTGGGCCAGGCCGAACTTGTCGGCGCGCTCGATGACGATGGTGTTGGCGCTGGGCACGTCGATACCGGTTTCGATAATGGTCGAGGCCACCAGCACGTTGAAGCGCTTGTGGTAGAAATCGCTCATCACCTGTTCCAGCTCGCGTTCGCGCATTTGCCCGTGGCCGATGCCGATGCGTGCCTCAGGCACCAGTTCGGCAAGGTCGGCGGCGCATTTTTCGATGGTTTTCACATCGTTGTGCAGGTAGTACACCTGGCCACCGCGCAACAGTTCGCGCAGCAGCGCCTCCTTGACCGTGCTCTTGTTCTGCTCCATGACGAAGGTGCGCACCGACAGGCGGCGTGCTGGCGGTGTGGCGATGATCGACAGGTCGCGCATGCCCGCCACCGCCATGTTCAGCGTGCGCGGAATCGGCGTGGCAGTCAGGGTGAGGATGTCGACCTCACTGCGCAGCGCCTTCAATTGTTCTTTCTGGCGCACGCCAAAGCGGTGCTCTTCATCGATGATGGCCAGGCCCAGGTCTTTGAAACGCACGTCGTCCTGCAACAGCTTGTGGGTGCCGATAAGGATGTCGATCTTGCCTTCGGCAAGGTCCGCGGCGGCGGCGGCCACTTCCTTGGCCGACTTGAAGCGGCTCATCACTTCCACGGTCACGGGCCAGTCGGCAAAGCGGTCGCGGAAGCTGTTGTAATGCTGCTGGGCAAGCAGGGTGGTGGGCACCAGTACGGCCACTTGACGGCCACTGTGCACGGCGATGAACGCTGCGCGCATGGCCACTTCGGTCTTGCCGAAGCCCACGTCGCCGCAGACCAGGCGGTCCATTGGCTTGGGTGCCAGCATATCGGCGCGCACGGCCTCGATGGCGGCCTGCTGATCCGGGGTTTCCTCGAACGGGAAGCCGGCGCTGAAGGTGGCGTAGTCGACGGACGGGTCGGCAAACGCGTAGCCCTTGCGTGCGGCGCGGCGAGCATAGATGTCGAGCAGTTCGGCGGCCACGTCGCGGACCTGTTCGGCGGCCTTGCGCTTGGCCTTCTGCCAGGCCTCCGAACCCAACCGGTGCAGCGGTGCCAGGGCGTCGTCGCTGCCGGTGTAGCGGGCGATCAGGTGCAGGTTGGCCACCGGCACATACAGCTTGGCGTTTTCGGCGTATTCCAGCGTCAGGAATTCGGCGGCCTGGCCGTCGATTTCCAGGGTGGCCAGGCCCAGGTAGCGGCCGACGCCATGGTCGATGTGCACCACCGGCGCACCTTCGCGCAGCTCGGTGAGGTTCTTGATGACCGCGTCGTTGGCGGTTTCGCCGCGCTTGTCACGGCGCCGGCGCTGCATCACCCGCTGGCCGAACAGTGGGCTTTCGGCAATCAGGGCCAGGCCTGGGTCGTCCAGCAGCAGGCCGTCGTCCAGCGGGGCGATGGTGATCGCCAGGCGCTCGGCACCGGTAATGAAATCGTCCCAGCCTTCGACGGTCTGTGGGCGCAGCTTCAGCCGTTCGAGCAGCTCCAGCAGCACTTCACGACGGCCTGCTGATTCGGCAGTGAACAGTACGCGGCCGGGGAACTGGTCGAGGAAGTTGGCCAGCTCGGCCAGCGGCTGGTTGGCCTTGGCCTCGATGGCCAGGTTGGGCAGGGCGCGCGCCGGGAAGCGCTCGCGGCCCGCGCCAGGGTCGAGCGCTTCGCTGCTGACCACCACCCGGGGCCACTGCTTGAGCTGGGCGAAGCAATCTTCCACCGGCAGGAACAGCTCGGCCGGCGGCAACAGCGGCCGGCTGAGGTCGCCGCGGCGGTCTTCATAACGCCCGCGCACGTCGTTCCAGAAGTGCTCGGCGGCCTGTTCCACACCGGGTAGCGAGAACACCTGGGTGTCGGTCGGCAGGTAGTCGAACAGGGTCGAGGTTTCTTCGAAGAACAGCGGCAGGTAGTACTCGATACCGGCGGGGATGATGCCGCTGGCCAGGTCCTGGAAGATTGCACTGCGGCGGAAGTCGACGTCGAAGCGCTCGCGAAAGCGTGCCTTGAAGCGGGTCACTTCTTCCTTCTGCATCGGGAATTCGCGTGCTGGCAGCAGGCGCACCGAATCCACCTTGTCGATCGAGCGCTGGGTCTCGGGGTCGAAGGTGCGCAGCGTCTCGATCTCGTTATCGAACAGGTCGATGCGGTAGGGCAGTTTGCTGCCCATCGGGAACAGGTCGATCAGCGCGCCGCGCACGGCGAACTCGCCATGCTCGTAGACGGTGTCGACGCAACGATAACCGCTGGCCTCCAGGCGCGTGCGCATCTGCTCCACGTCGATGGTCTGGCCCACATCCAGCACCAGGCTGCTGCCCAGCAGAAAACGCGTGGGTGCCAGGCGGTGCAGGGCGGTGGTGATCGGCACCACGAGGATGCCGTGGCTCAGCTCCGGCAAGCGGTACAGGCTGGCGATGCGCTGGGAGATGATGTCCTGGTGCGGCGAGAACAGGTCGTAGGGGAGGGTTTCCCAATCGGGGAACGGCAGCACGGGCAGGTCCGGGGCAAAGAAGCGCAGCTCCTGCTCCAGACGGTCGGCGGCCTGGCTGTCGGCCGTCAGCAGCAGGGTGAAGCGGCCAGCGCTGCTGGCGGCTTCGGCGATGGCAAGGCTGAGGGCGGCACCGGGCAGGTTGCCCCAGGTTTGTTTGCCGGCCGTGGCCGACATTTGCGGTAGGCGCAGAACTGACACGGGAGATTGCACTCCAAGCGTTGCGGCAAAGAGACCGATTGTACCGGTGACAGTGCCGGCTGTCAGGCTCGAAAGGGCATGAGCACTGGCTTGCGTCGCTGCGACAGGCACTCATTGCCGGTTCCGCGTTGGGGCGTCATAATGTAGCCCCTTTTTTCTGTCCCTACATGTGGAAGGTTCCCGTGACTCAGAAGCCCGACCAGTGTCTTGGTGAGTGGATTGATCGTGAAGCCCTGGCTGAAGCGATGATCCCGCTTATCGGTCAGCTCTACCGCAATAACAACGTGGTGAGCTCGATTTATGGCCGCAGCCTGATCAACCGTTCGGTTATCTCGATCCTCAAGGCGCACCGCTTTGCGCGCCACCGCCAAACCGACGAAACCGAACTGTCCGTCCACGAGACATTCCCCCTGCTCAAGGCCATGAGCGAGCTGAAACTGGGCGCCGCATCGGTCGACCTGGGCAAGCTGGCCAACAAGTTCAAGCAGGAAGGCAATGGCCGCACTGCCGAGCAGTTCGTCCGTGAAGAGCTGGCCGACGTGGTTGGCCAGCAGAACGCGTCGGCGCGCAAAGGCACCGACGTTGTCCTGTACGGTTTCGGTCGCATCGGCCGCCTGCTGGCGCGCATCCTGATCGAGAAGACCGGTGGTGGTGACGGCCTGCGTCTGCGTGCCATCGTCGTGCGCAAGGGCGCCGAAAACGACCTCGTCAAGCGTGCCAGCCTGCTGCGCCGTGACTCGGTGCACGGTCCGTTCGATGGCACCATCACCATCGACGAAGCCAACAACACCATCACTGCCAACGGCAACCTGATCCAGGTTATCTACGCCAAGAACCCGAGCGAAGTCGACTACACCCAGTACGGCATCGACAATGCGCTTATCGTCGACAACACCGGTGTCTGGCGTGACGCCGACGGCCTGGGCCAGCACCTGGCCTGCCCGGGTGCTGCCCGCGTGATCCTCACCGCGCCTGGCAAGGGCGCGCTGAAGAACATCGTGCACGGAATCAACCACGGTGACATCACTGCCGATGACAAGATCATCTCGGCGGCCTCCTGCACCACCAACGCCATCGTGCCGGTGCTCAAGGCCATCAACGATCAGTACGGCATCGTCAACGGCCACGTCGAAACCGTTCACTCGTTCACCAACGACCAGAACCTGATCGACAACTTCCACAAGGGCAGCCGCCGTGGCCGTGCCGCGCCGCTGAACATGGTAATCACCGAAACCGGCGCCGCCACCGCTGCTGCCAAGGCACTGCCAGTGCTGAAGGGCAAGCTGACCGGCAACGCCATTCGTGTCCCGACGCCGAACGTTTCGATGGCCATCCTGAACCTGAACCTGGAAAAGGCCACCACCCGCGACGAGATCAACGAGTACCTGCGCCAGACCGCCATGCACTCGGAGCTGCACAAGCAGATTGACTACGTGGCTTCGCAGGAAGTGGTTTCAACCGACTTCGTGGGCTCGCGCCACGCCGGTGTGGTTGACGCAGAGGCGACCATCGCCAACGACAACCGCGTTGTTCTGTACGTCTGGTACGACAACGAATTCGGTTATAGCTGCCAGGTGGTTCGTGTGATGGAAGACATGGCCGGTGTGAACCCGCCAGCGTTTCCACGCTGATTCGCTTGTAAGGCAATGAAAAAACGGGAACCTTCGGGTTCCCTTTTTTTTTATTCTGAATGTGTGTTGTCAGTGCTGGCCCTTTCGCGGGTAAACCCGCTCCTACAGGATTATCACTGCCCCTGTAGGAGCGGGTTTACCCGCGAAGAGGCCAGCACCGGCAACCGAGAAACCCTACTGTGCGCACAGCCCTACTGTTCATTCTGCTGCTACTCACCGCCTGCAATCAGGGCCCCACCCTGGAGCGCCTGGGTGGCCCGACCATGGGCAGCAGCTACAGCATCCAGTACGTCCGCGAGCCTGGTGGTCCGGTGCCAGCTCAGGTGCAGAGGGCGGTTGAAACCATCCTGCATGACATCGACCACCACTACTCGACCTACCGCGGCGATTCCATCGTCAGCCAGTTCAACCGGTTACCCGCCGGCCAGTGCCTGGCCCTGCCGCCCGATATGCTCGAATTGGTCAGCCTCGGCCAGCACCTTGCCGAACAGAGCGATGGCGCTTTCGATCTCACGGTGGAGCCTTTGCTCGACCTGTGGGGCTTCGGCCCTCAGGCCCGTCACGAGCAGGTGCCCGAACCACAGGCACTGGCCCAGGTACGCCGGCGTGTGGGTTACCAGCACCTGCGCGTCAAAGGTCGAGCCCTGTGCAAGGATGCCCCGGTGCAGCTCGACTTCAACAGCATCGTCGCCGGCCATGCTGTCGACTTGATCGCTGCGCGCCTGCAGGCCATGGGTGTCAGCAGTTTTGTTGCCGAGGTCACTGGCGAGTTGAAGGCGGTTGGCCGCAAGCCTGACGGCAGCCCTTGGCGCATTGCCCTGGAACTGCCCCGCGAAGACCGGCAGGTCGCCCGCCAGATCATCCCGGTCAATAGCCTTTCAGTATCAACCTCGGGTGACTATCGGCACTATTTCGAGCAGAATGGCCGGCGCTATTCGCACACCTTCGATGCCCGCCTCGGGCGACCGGTCGAGCATGACCTGGCGGCCGTCACGGTGCTGGACGCCTCAGCACTGCAGGCCGACGGCTATTCGACGCTGCTGCTCATCCTGGGGCCGCAGCGAGGCTGGGATTTTGCCGTGGCGCATGACCTGGCGGCGGTTTTGGTGACTCGGGCGGAGGGTGGCTTCGTCTCCCGAGCTACGCCCGCGTTCGAACGGGCAGTGAAAGGCCAGTGAAAGCACAAGCAGGGATGATTGCCGCCAGGGAATGGGTGAAGCATATGTAGTGCGGGCGAAATTGGCCTACGACGCGACCAAGGGTTAATGTGCGCGGCGTTCAGGGTTGATTAGACTGCACCCGAATTTTCTCATGGCGCCCCGGCGGCATGATCGTGCCCCGCGAGCGACCGTGGCTTGCGGGCCAGTTCTGAAGGAGTACGCATGGCTGTCTACAACTACGACGTAGTGGTGCTGGGTTCCGGCCCGGCCGGTGAAGGCGCGGCAATGAACGCCGCCAAAGCAGGGCGCAAGGTAGCGATGGTCGATGACCGTCGCCAGGTCGGTGGCAACTGCACCCATCTGGGTACCATTCCGTCCAAGGCACTGCGTCACTCGGTGCGGCAGATCATGCAGTTCAACACCAACCCGATGTTTCGTGCCATCGGTGAGCCACGCTGGTTCTCGTTCCCGGACGTGCTGAAAAGCGCCGAGAAGGTCATCGCCAAGCAGGTGGCATCGCGCACTGGCTACTATGCCCGTAACCGCGTCGACGTGTTCTTCGGCACCGGCAGCTTCGCCGACGAGCAAACCGTGGAAGTGGTGTGCCCGAACGGGGTGGTCGAGAAACTCAACGCCAAGCACATCATCATCGCGACTGGTTCGCGCCCCTACCGCCCGGCCGACATCGACTTCCACCACCCGCGCGTCTACGACAGCGACACCATCCTCAGCCTCAGCCATACCCCGCGCAAGCTGATCGTGTACGGTGCCGGCGTGATCGGTTGCGAATACGCTTCGATCTTCAGTGGCCTGGGCGTATTGGTCGAGCTGGTCGACAACCGTGGCCAACTGCTGAGCTTCCTCGATTCGGAAATTTCCCAGGCACTGAGCTACCACTTCAGCAACAACAACATCACCGTGCGTCACAACGAAGAGTATGAGCGCGTCGAAGGTTTGGATAACGGGGTGATCCTGCACCTCAAGTCGGGCAAGAAGATCAAGGCCGACGCCTTGCTGTGGTGCAACGGTCGTACCGGCAACACCGACAAGCTGGGCCTGGAAAACATCGGCATCAAGGTGAACAGTCGCGGCCAGATCGAGGTCGACGAGGCCTACCGCACCGCCGTGCCGAACATCTATGGCGCCGGTGACGTGATCGGCTGGCCAAGCCTGGCCAGCGCGGCCCATGACCAGGGTCGGTCGGCCGCTGGCAGCATTGTCGACAATGGCAGCTGGCGCTTCGTCAACGACGTGCCGACCGGTATCTACACCATTCCGGAGATCAGCTCGATCGGCAAGAACGAGCAGGAACTGACCCAAGCCAAGGTACCGTACGAAGTGGGCAAGGCCTTCTTCAAGGGCATGGCGCGTGCGCAGATCGCCGGCGAGCCGCAGGGTATGCTGAAGATCCTGTTCCACCGCGAAACCCTGGAAATCCTCGGCGTGCATTGCTTCGGCTACCAGGCTTCGGAAATTGTCCACATTGGCCAGGCGATCATGAACCAGCCAGGTGAGCACAACAACCTGAAGTACTTCGTCAACACCACGTTCAACTACCCGACCATGGCCGAAGCCTATCGGGTAGCTGCCTATGACGGCCTGAACCGGCTTTTTTGAGCGGCTCCGACCGGTGGCCTGAGCCGGTCGGAGAGACCGATTTCAACCCTACCCGAGGGTGGTCTTGGCCAAACCGGGAAAGTCTGTAATCAGGCTGTCCACACCAAAGTCAGCCAGCCGGCGCATCAGTGCCGGCTCGTTGACCGTCCACACCGACACATGCAAACCCTGGCCCTGTGCTTTGAGCAGGCGCTCGGGGGTGCACAGTGTCCAGTTCAATGCCAGCAGCTCGCAGCCATAGTTATGTGCCACCTTCAGCGGGTCGAGCCAGGCGTATTCGGCCACCAGCCCGCGCTTCACGTCTGGCACCAGTTCCAGGGCGGCGCCCAGTACTTCGCGTGAACTGGAGGTGATGGTCACCTTGTCCAGCAGGCCATATTGCTGGGCCAGTTCACGGATCGCCAGGACAGTGGTAGCCGCACGGGTGCGCGAGGCGCTTTTCACTTCCAGCTGCCAGTGCTCGAACGGGCATTTTTTGAACAGCTCTTCCAGTTTCGGGATCGGGCAGGGCTGCACATGGCCCGGGCCGCCTTTGCGGGCATCGATCATGACCAGTTCGGCGGCCGGGTGCTCGACTACTTTGCCGCGCCGGCCAGTGGTGCGCTTGAGGGTGGGGTCGTGGATGACCATCAGTTCGTTGTCGGATGACAGGTGCAGGTCCAGCTCGCAGCGGGTCACGCCATGTGCCAGGCATTGCTGAAAGCTTTTCAGGGTGTTCTCGGGTGCTTCGCCCTTGGCGCCGCGATGGCCGTAGATCAGGGTCACGTTCGTTCCTTCAAATCAGGGAAAAATTGGCTCAGGAGGCGGGGTCGTTCAGTTCCAGCTGCTGGCGCCGTTGTTGTTGCTGGCGCTGCAGGATGTAACGGGCCAGCAGTTGTCGTTGGGCGTCGGTCATGTCGATGAACTCGGTGCCGACCTCGAAGCCGCCCTCCGGGCGAGGGTCGCAATGGCTGACTCTGCCGCGCAGCAGCAGGCCATGGGCGCGCGGCATCAGCACCATTTTCACTTTCACCCGGGTACCGGGGGCAATCGGTGTGGCTTGGGCGGATTCGATGCCGCCTTCGGAAATGACCACCGGTAGTGGCTCGCCGACTTCGCCAAGCAGGGTTTGCGCAACCACCGCGCTGAGCAAGTCGAGGCGCTTGCTCTGTGCTCGCAGGAAGGCGGCGAGGGTGCGGTCCTTGTCGCTCAGCTGGCGCAACAGGTGTTGCGACTCGAAGTCGGACAGGTGCAGCTCGCTGAGCAGGTTGAATAACGGCGAATCATCTTGCAACACATCTGGCTCGAGGGCTTCGGCCGCGCTAAGGGGGCTTATTTGAAGTGCGATCCGATCTTCGATGCGGTAGTATTCGCGGCGATCTTCTTCGTCTAATGTCGTCATGGCGAACCCAAGGTAGCGGCGGTGGTCCGAGTGTAAAGCCGCCGTAGGCGCCTCGCCACAAGGACGTTCCCTTTCATCCGAACAAGCCCCGACATGTTCAGACCTCTTTTCGCATTCATCGGCACGCGTTATACCCGTGCCAAACGTCGCAATCACTTCGTCTCGTTCATTTCCTTGACCTCGATGATCGGCCTCGCCCTGGGCGTGGTGGTGATGATCGTGGTGCTGTCGGTGATGAACGGTTTCGACCACGAGATGCGCACCCGCGTGTTGGGCATGATTCCCCATGCCACGCTGGAGAGCGGCCAGCCCATTGCCGACTGGCAGGCCCTTGCCCAACAAGTAAAGCAGAATCCGCAGGTGGTAGCGGTTGCGCCGTTCACCCAGATGCAGGGCCTGCTGACCCATGATGGCAAGGTGCAGAAGGTGCTGCTCAATGGCATCGACCCCGCTCGCGAGCGCGAGGTGTCGATCATCGACAACTTCGTCCAGCAAGGCCGCCTTGACCAGTTGGCACCGGGCGAGTGGGGCATCATGATCGGTGACAAGGCGGCGGCCAAGCTGGGCGTTGCCATCGGCGACAAGCTCACCTTCGTCGCCCCCGAGGTCAGCGTGACTCCTGCCGGCATGTTCCCGCGCATGAAGCGCTTCACCGTGGTCGGCACCTTCCACGTTGGCGCGGGCGAGATCGATGGCTATCTGGGCCTGACCAATATCAGCGACCTGTCCCGCCTGCACCGCTGGAAGCCCGACCAGGTCCAGGGCCTGCGCCTGAAGTTCGACGACCTGTTCCAGGCGCCGCGCGTAGCCTGGAGCATCGCCCAGCAACTGGGCGACCAGGAATTCTATAGCCGTGACTGGACCCGTACCCACGGCAACCTGTACCAGGCGATCCGTATGGAAAAGGCCATGATCGGCCTGCTGTTGCTGCTGATCGTGGCGGTGGCAGCGTTCAACATCATTTCCACCCTGGTGATGGTGGTGAACGACAAGCGCGGCGACATCGCCATCCTGCGTACCCTGGGCGCCACGCCCGGGCAGATCATGCTCATCTTCATGGTTCAGGGCACGGTGATCGGGGTGATCGGTACCCTGATCGGCGCCGTGGTCGGGATCTTCACGGCGCTGAACGTGAGCGCGGCGATCGCTGGCATCGAGAAACTGATCGGGCACAAGTTCCTCAACGCCGACGTGTACTTCATCGATTACCTGCCGTCGCAGATCCTGGCCCAGGACGTGTACATGGTCTGCGGTGCGGCACTGGTCCTGAGTTTCTTCGCCACCCTGTACCCGGCCTGGCGTGCGGCCCGCACCCAGCCTGCAGAGGCGCTACGTTATGAGTGAGTCGCGCATGAGTGATAAAGCCGTTCTGAGTTGCCGCAACCTGGGCAAGTCCTACGACGAGGGCCCGGAGTCGGTGCAGGTACTGTCCGGGCTCAACCTGGAGCTGCAGGCCGGTGAGCGGGTGGCCATCGTCGGCAGTTCCGGCTCTGGCAAGAGTACCTTGCTCAACCTGCTGGGCGGCCTCGACCGGCCGACCCAAGGCAGCGTATGGCTGGCTGGCGAAGAGCTGTCGGCACTGGGCGAGCGGGCCCGTGGCCTGCTGCGCAACCGTGAGTTGGGCTTTGTCTACCAGTTTCACCACCTGCTGCCGGAATTCACCGCCATCGAGAACGTGTGCATGCCGCTGCTGATCGGCCGAACGCCCATCCCCGAGGCCCGGGAGCGTGCCGAGGCGCTGCTCAAGCGGGTAGGCCTGGGCCACCGCTTGAACCACAAGCCGGCCGAGCTGTCCGGCGGCGAGCGCCAGCGCGTGGCGATTGCCCGGGCGCTGGTCAATCGCCCCGGCCTGGTGATGCTCGACGAGCCGACCGGCAACCTCGACCACCATACCGCCCAGGGCATCCAGGAGCTGATGCAGGAGCTGTCCGGTGCCTCGCGCACGGCATTCCTGGTGGTCACCCACGACCTCAACCTGGCGCGGCAGATGGACCGTGTGTTGAAGCTCGACGATGGCCACCTGGTGGCCATCTGATCGACTGCCGGGGTGGCAGGTGCTGCCCCGTTTTCCTGTTTTCATTGGGTGATTTCGTACATGTTCAGACCCTTGCCCATCTTTATCGGCGCGCGCTACACCCGAGCCAAGCGTCGCAACCACTTCATTTCGTTCATCTCGATGACTTCGATGATCGGCCTGTCGCTGGGCGTGCTGGCGATGATCGTGGTGCTGTCGGTGATGAACGGCTTCCAGCGCGAAATGAGCTCGCGCATTCTCGGGCTGGTGCCGCATGCCGCCATCCTTGGCGTGCAGCCGCTGGACGATTGGCACAAGGTGGCCGATGCAGCCATGAAGAACCCGGCGGTGATGGCAGTGGCGCCGATTACCGAGATGGAAGGCATGCTGTCGTACAAGGGCGCCATGCAGCCGATCCAGGTCGGGGGTATCGACCCGGCCGAGGAGGGCAAGGTTTCCATCGTTGGCCAGCACATCGTCCAAGGCCGCCTGCAGGGCTTGCAACCAGGTGAGTTCGGCGTGGTCATCGGCGAGCTGACCGCACGCCGTTTCCGTCTGAATACCGGCGACAAGCTGACCTTGATCGTGCCGGAAATCAGCAAGGAACCGGGTGGCATCACCCCGCGCATGCAGCGCCTCACCGTGGTTGGCATCTTCAAGGTCGGCGCCGAGCTGGATGGGTCGCAGGCCTATATCCATGTTGCGGATGCCGCCGAGATGCAACGCTGGGCGCCAGGCCAGGTGCAAGGTGTGCGGCTGAAGCTGCACGACCTGTATGCCGCTCCGCAGGTGTCCAAAGCGATTGCTGCCGGGCTTGGTGACGCCTACCGCGCCGATGACTGGTCGCATACCCAGGGCAGCCTGTTCAGCGCCATGAAGATGGAAAAGACCATGATCGGTCTGCTGCTGATGATGATCATCGCGGTGGCGGCGTTCAATATCATCGCCACCCTGGTGATGGTGGTGAACGACAAGGGGCCGGACATTGCCATCCTGCGTACCTTGGGTGCCACGCCGGCGCAGATCATGGGTACGTTCATGGTCCAGGGCAGCCTGATCGGCATTGTCGGCACGCTGATTGGTGGCGTACTGGGCGTGATTGCGGCGTTCAATGTCAGTCAGATTGTCGGTTGGCTGGAGCGGGTGAGCGGGCAGCACATCTTCACGTCGGATGTGTATTTCGTCAGCAGCTTGCCGTCGCAGTTACAGTGGGGGGATGTGGCGATCATCTGCACCGCCGGCCTGGTGATGAGTTTCCTGGCGACCATTTACCCGGCCTACCGGGCGTCGCAGGTGCAGCCGGCGATTGGCCTGGCGGTTTGATGCTTGCCTGAGATCCTGGGGGCGTAAAGCGCCCCAGGGTTACCGATCTTGAGTGAAGTCGATCACGAATCGGGTCCACCCACCCTCGCACTCCGCCCGTATGCACCCGCCATGGGCCTGCACGATCGACCGGGTAATCGCCAAGCCCAGCCCTGCATGCTCGCTGCTGCCTTCCCGCCGAGCCGGGTCCACCCGGTAGAACCGGTCAAACAGCCGCGGTAGCGCCGCCGGGTCGATAGCCAGCCCGGTATTGGCCACGTTGATCGTCGGTCCCGGCCCCAAGGTTACCTTTATCTGTCCTCCTGCCGGCGTGAAGCGCATGGCGTTGTCCAGCAGGTTGGACAGCGCCCGGCGCAGCATATGCTGGTCACCGAGCAGCACGGCTTCACCCTCGCGCAGCATTTGCACGTCGCTGTCTTCGGCCAGCGGCGCATAGTACTCCAGCAGCGCATCCACCTCGTCATGCAGCGCCAAAGGCGCGTGGCCCGGTACCAGCAGGCCGTGGTCGGCCTTGGCCAGAAACAGCATGTCGTTGATCATCTGCGCCATCCATTGCAGTTCTTCCAGGTTGCCATGCAGCGCCTCGCGGTATTCTTCGAGGCTGCGTGGGCGGGTGAGGGTGACCTGGGTGTGGGTCAGCAGGTTGGACAGCGGCGTACGTAACTCGTGGGCGATATCGGCCGAAAACGCTGACAGGCGCTGGAAGGCATCGTCCAGGCGCTGCAGCATCGCGTTCATGCTGCTGGCCAGTTCGGCCAGTTCTTCGGGCATCTGCGCCACCGGCAGACGGGTGGTGAGGGAGCGCGCTGACACGCTGGCGGCCACCTGGCCCATCTGCCGCAATGGTCGCAGGCCGCTGCGGGCGGCCCAGGCACCCAGTAGTGCGGTGGTTAGCGCCGACAGGCCGACCGTCAGCCATATCAGCCGTTGCATGCCTTGGAGGAAGTGCTGGTGGTGGGTGATGTCGAGGTACAGGGTCAGTCGCGGCGACTGCATGGCGCTCTGCATCAGGGGTACGGACAGGCTGCGGTAGTCGATGCCTGGCGCATGCAGGGTGGCCAGCCCGGTGGCCTGCGCTGCAAGCGGCAGCCCGCTGCGGCTTTCGAACCAGGTAACGCCATTGCTGGCGCTGATACGCAGGGCCAGGTCTGCCTGGTGACTCAGTTCATCGTGCAGGGCAGGCAGGCGGGCCTGGAGTTCATCAGCCGTGCTGACGCCAGCCAGTTGCGTACGGAACAATGACAGGCGCGAGTCCAGCAGTTGTTGGTCGAGCTCGATGAAGTGCTGCTCGCTGGCCCGGCTGAATAACAGGCCGGCGCCCAGCGAGACGGTGGCGGTGCAGGCGGCGAACAGCAGGGCCAGGCGGCTGCCGAGGGAAATCCGGCGCATCACTCGGTGCGCTCTTCAAGTACGTAACCCATGCCGCGTACGGTGTGGATCAGCTTGTTGGGGTGCGGGTCGTCGATCTTCAGGCGCAGGCGGCGGATGGCCACTTCGATCACGTTGGTGTCGCTGTCGAAGTTCATGTCCCATACCTGCGAGGCGATCAGCGATTTTGGCAGCACCTCGCCCTGGCGGCGCAGCAGCAGTTCAAGGAGTGAAAACTCCTTGGCGGTCAGGTCGATGCGCAGCCCGGCACGCTCGGCACGGCGGCGGATCAGGTCCAGACGCAGGTCGGCCAGGCACAGGGTGGTGTCCTGGCTCGGGCTGGTGCCTCGGCGCAGCAGGCTGCGTACCCGGGCCAGCAGTTCGGAAAAGGCGAACGGCTTGACCAGATAATCGTCGGCGCCCAGTTCCAGACCATGCACACGATCCTCGACGGCGTCGCGGGCGGTCAGGAACAGCACTGGGGTATCCAGGCCAGCCTGGCGCACGGCCTGAAGGATCTGCCAGCCGTCGCGGCCGGGCAGCATCACGTCGAGGATCAGCAGGTCGTGGTCGCCAGTCAGGGCGAGGAACTGGCCGGTCTCGCCATCGGTAGCCAACTCGGTGGCAAAGCCGGCCTCGCTCAGGCCTTGGCTCAGGTACTGGCCGGTGCGGGCCTGGTCTTCGACGATCAGCAGTTTCATGCACTGTCCATAATCTGAAAGTTAGCGTAGCCAATGGGCGTTGTTTTACCCTGCTAGCACAGGAGCAATGTGATGGCTGAAATGATACGTGACGATGTGCCCGCTCGCCCAAGCTGACAAAGTTGTAATGTGCCTGTCAGGTAGCTGCCAGTCGCCCCCGGCTAACGTGGCTTCATCCCGATTGTGTAACCCGGAGTCATCATGAAACACCTGCTCATTGCCGCCACCCTTGCCCTGGGTAGCCTGCCGGCTGTTGCTGGCCAGGCGCAGACCTTCGCCTTTGGCGAGCCTGCCCCGGCGGCCAAGGCCACCCGTACGGTCAACGTGGTGCTCAAGGACATCGCCTTCGAGCCCAAAAGCCTGCAGGTAAAAGCCGGCGAGACGGTGCGCTTCGTGCTGGTCAACGAGGGCAAACTGCCGCACGAATTCAACCTGGGCGACAAGGCCATGCATGCCGAACACCAGAAGGAAATGGTCGCCATGCAAGGCAAGATGTTCACCCAGGCCATGAACCACGAAGGCATGGATCACGGCAAGATGATGAACCACGGTGACGGCCATGGTCACGGGGCTGGCAATACCGTGCTGGTCATGCCCGGCCAGCGCGCCGAGCTGACCTGGACCTTCCGTCAGTCGGCACCCATCGAGTTTGCCTGCAACGTGCCGGGGCATTACCAGGCGGGTATGGTCGGGGCATTGACCATTGAGTGACTGGCCCTGCAAGGCGGGGTGCAAAACCGTTAGACTAGAGGTAAATCCGAACCTCTAGGTCAGTTTCCATGCATCCCGCTGCCGAACATTCCCCGCTGGGCAAGTCCAGCGAATACATCGCCACCTACTCCCCGGAACAGCTGTTCCCGATCCCGCGCACTGCCAAGTGGGCCGAGCTGGGCGTCACTGCACAGACGTTGCCCTGGCAGGGTGTGGATTACTGGAACTGCTTCGAGCTGAGCTGGCTGCTGCCTTCGGGCAAGCCGGTGGTGGCGATCGGCGAGTTCGCCATCCCGGCTGACTCGCCAAACATCATCGAGTCCAAGTCATTCAAGCTGTACCTCAACTCGCTGAACCAGACGGTGTTCGCCTCGCTGGGCGAGTTGCAGGCATGCCTGCAAAAAGACCTGTCCGCCGCTGCCGGCAAGCCGGTGGGGGTGAAGGTTCGCACGTTGGCCGAGGTTGAAGCCCAGGGTGTGGTGGCTTTACCGGGGCAGTGCATCGATGCACTGGACGTGGCCATCAGCAACTACGAGCAGCCGCAGCCAGAACTGTTGCGCTGCAACCCGGAGCGGGTGGTGGAAGAAACCCTGCACAGCCATCTGCTGAAGTCCAACTGCCCGGTCACCGGCCAGCCGGATTGGGGCAGCGTGGTGGTCGAGTACAAGGGCAGGGCGCTGGACCACGCCAGCCTGCTGACCTATCTGATCAGCTTCCGCCAGCATGCCGACTTCCATGAGCAGTGTGTGGAGCGGATTTACCTGGACTTGAAGAATCTGCTGCAGCCGGAGCACCTGACGGTCTATGCGCGCTATGTGCGCCGCGGTGGGCTGGACATCAACCCGTACCGCAGCACCGGGGCGATCAGCCCGGATAACAAGCGCCTGGTTCGGCAGTAATACAGGGGGGCCGCTTTGCGGCCCCCGTTATTTCAGATCCCCATGCTGTGCAGCGAGTTGGCAATGCTGCGCAGGGTGGCTGTGAGGTCGGGGTGGTCGGCCTCGAAGCGTTCGATCGCAAGGTTCACGCCGTCCACCAGGTTGTTGTCTGGCGTGGCTTCTTCAAGTTTCAGTTGCGCCTCGATCTGGCGCGCCTCTTCGTGCAGGGCAGCCAGCTCTTCTTCCGAAAGCGGTACGTTGCGGTCCAGTTGCTCGCGCAAGCTGTTCAGGCGCTCTTGCAATTCGCGGGCAGGCATTGGTTATTCTCCATCAATGGCTTGGCAAGCCATGGACCTCGGCGACGTGGCAAAGGTTCTGGCCTGTCTTCAGGGTAATCTACCTGCTGCCGATTTGCATGATCCGCGTCAAGGCTGCTGTATCAGGGTTTTTCACCCTTGCGTCGGCGCTGGGCGATGTCCTGCAGGCAGGTGTCCAGCGCTTCCAGATGGTCGATCACCGAGTGCACGCCCAGGCTGAACAGCGCCAGCGTCGCCTTGCTGCGTGCCAGATCCTGCTCTTGCGGGCCCAGGGCTTGCCATTGTGCAGACGTGCGGTCGCATAACGGGCTGCAGGCGGCCAGGCCTATCGTCCACAAGCCGGCGTTAAGGCCAGACTGCAGCAGGCGCGGGTCGCCGCTGACCAATACGCAGCCATCCAGGCGCTCGCTGTCCAGCGCCATCAGTGCCTGCCAGCAAGCGTTTGGCGCTGGCCAGGGCGCGCCGTTGACCGCATGCCCTGGGAGCCAGTCGGGCAGCACATGGGCCAGGTGCTCGCTTTGCGTGGTATTGAGGTCATCCAGCCAGATGCACGGCACTTGGCGCTGACGCAGGCTGGCAAGCGTGGCCAGGGCGCCGGGGGCGGGGGAGGGAGCGCCATTGGCGGCCTGCACCAGGCAGCCGCGCAAGCCGAACAGTACAGCAGTGAAGGCAGGCGCAGTGTCCATGGCAACTTCCCCCAAATAGTTCGCAGGCTATGCGTTGATTGTTACCGTCCTGTGACACCGCCCGCTGTGCAACAGTTGTTCACAAAATATTGAGCAAAAATGTGTAAGGCTGTTTATCAGCCCGCAAGTCTCTATACTGCCGCCTTGATAGCAGCGCGACCTGTTGCGCTTGCGGCCGAGAAATTCGATGGAGAAACATCTATGCGTAGGATCGGTGCCAGTGTGATCGAACGAGTCACCCAGGCCTGTGTCTGCGCCAGCATGCTGCTGGCGCCCGTGGCTGCCACCCAGGCCGCCACCGAGGAAGATCCCTGGGAAGCGGTCAACCGCCCGATCTTCCGCTTCAACGATACCCTCGACACCTATGCCCTCAAACCATTGGCCAAGGGCTACCAGGCGGTCACTCCCCAGTTCCTCGAAGATGGCATCCACAACATCTTTCGCAACCTGGGTGACGTGACCAACCTGGCCAACAACGTGTTGCAACTCAAGCCGCATGCGGCGGGCGTGGATACGGCGCGGTTGATCGTCAACACCACCTTCGGCCTGGGTGGTTTCTTCGATGTGGGTACCAAGATGGGCCTGCAGCGCAACGACGAGGACTTTGGCCAGACCCTGGGCTACTGGGGGGTGCCGAGCGGGCCGTATGTGGTCATCCCGCTGCTGGGCCCAAGCACTGTGCGTGACGGCGTGGCCAAGTACCCGGACACCTACACCAAACCCTATCGCTATATCGACCACGTGCCTACGCGCAACTCGATCTTTGCGCTGGACGTGATCGACACCCGCGCCAGCCTGCTCTCGGCCGAAAAGCTGATTCAGGGTGACAAGTACATCTTCATTCGTAACGCCTACCTGCAGAACCGCGAGTTCAAGGTGAAGGATGGCGAGGTCGAAGACGACTTCTGACTTGTGAACCCGGGGCCGCAACGCGGTCCCTTGTTCAATGCATGGCCAGAATCCTCAGCCCGAATTTCTGCTGCCCGCCCGGCTGGTCGGCGATCCATACCACTTCGGTACTGGCATGCAACCCCTTCAGTGCCGGATGGTCGGAGTCGATCCGTACCTCAATGCGATCACCCACCAGAAAGCGCTGCGGCGCCTGCACCTGCATGCCGCCGCTGGACAGGTCCAGGCACACCGCCGTAATCACCTGGCCTTCGTGCAAAAGGCTGATCTCGGTGTCGATGCGCATACGAATGAAGTCGCGTTTCTCGCTGTGGCTGGAGGGCGTGTGAGGCATGCTGCATCCTTCCCGTCGGGTTGCGCTGGTCGACTTTCTTATAACTCCCGGTGATTTGCCCTGTAAAGAGCAGCGAGGTCGACCCCAGCATGCTTGAAACCCCTGCCGGATGGGAGTACCGTCTGCGCCTTACAAGGTACCTCTGAACAGTTGCCGGGCAGGTGTTCTTGTCCTACAACTCAAGTAGAGTGTGACCATTAAGAATCCCCGTAGCTGGCCGTCTGCCTTGCCGACACCGCTGCACCAACCTAAATCGGCGCCGTTCGCCCACATGCAGAAAACCAGTGCAACGCTGCTGATCATCGATGACGACGACGTGGTCCGTGCCAGCCTCGCCGCCTACCTTGAAGACAGTGGTTTCAGCGTCCTCCAGGCCGGTAATGGCCAGCAGGGGCTTCAGGTCTTCGAAGAACACCAGCCCGACCTCGTGATCTGCGATCTGCGCATGCCGCAGATGGGCGGCCTCGAACTGATTCGTCAGGTCAGCGAGCGTGCGCCGCAGTTGCCGGTGATCGTGGTGTCCGGTGCCGGCGTCATGAGTGATGCGGTGGAAGCGTTGCGCCTGGGCGCCGCCGACTACCTCATCAAGCCGCTGGAAGACCTGGCCGTACTCGAGCATTCGGTGCGCCGCGCCCTCGACCGCTCGCGCCTTGTGCTGGAAAACCAGCGCTACCGCGACAAGCTCGAAGCCGCCAACCGCGAACTGGAGGCCAGCCTGCACCTGCTGCAGGAAGACCAGACCGCCGGTCGCCAGGTGCAGATGAACATGTTGCCCGAAAGCCCCTGGGTAGCCGGCGAGTTTGCTTTCGAGCACCAGATCATCCCGTCGCTGTATCTGTCGGGTGACTTTGCCGATTACTTCCGCGTGGACGAACGGCGTATTGCCTTCTACCTCGCCGATGTTTCCGGGCATGGTGCATCATCAGCGTTCGTCACCGTCCTGCTGAAGTTCATGACCACGCGGCTGTTGTTCGAATTCAAGCGTGGCGGCAAGATGCGCGAGTTCAAACCTTCGCAGGTGCTTAGCCATATCAACCGTGGGTTGATCAACTGCAAGCTGGGCAAGCATGTGACCATGGTGGGTGGGGTGATCGACGAAGACACCGGCCTGCTGACCTACGCCGTTGGCGGCCATCTGCCGCTGCCGGTGCTGTACACCCCCGAGCACACCCGCTACCTGGAAGGCCGCGGCCTGCCGGTGGGGCTGTTCGATGAGGCCAGCTACCAGGACCTGGTGGTGGAACTGCCCCCGCAGTTCAGCCTCAGCCTGATGTCCGATGGCATTCTGGACCTTTTGCCGGGTGATACGCTCAAAGATAAAGAAGCCGCCTTGCCGGAGATCGTCAAGGCAGCAGGTGGCAGTCTGGATGGGCTGCGTCAACGATTTGGATTGGCTACGCTTGGGGAGATGCCGGATGATATCGCCCTATTGGTGTTGAGCAGGAACCTTCAATGAGTACCGGTAGAATTCAGTTCGCCGAGCAGAGCGGTACCTTCGTACTGAAATTCGTTGGTGAAGTGCGCCTGACCCTGTGTTCGGCGCTGGATGCGACGATCGAGAAGATTTTCACTGCGCTGAACTTCTCGGCGATTGTCATCGACCTGACTGAAACCGAGAGTATCGACAGCACCACACTGGGCCTGCTGGCGAAGCTGTCGATCCTGTCGCGGCAGAAGGTAGGCCTGCTGCCGACCGTGGTGACTACCAATCCAGACATTTCACGGTTGCTGCAGTCGATGGGCTTCGATCAGGTGTTCAACATCGTCGATCGGCCAATTCCATGCCCCGAATGCCTGACCGACCTGCCGTCGCAGGACCAGAGTGAAGATGTGGTGCGTTCCAAAGTGCTGGAGGCGCACAAGATCCTCATGGGCCTGAATGACTCCAACCGCGAAGCCTTCCATGACCTGGTCAATGCGCTTGAGCGGGGGTGATCTATAGCCTGTGCTGGCCTCTTCGCGGGTAAACCCGCTCCTACGACGGCCTGCGCCCAAACACCAATGTGTGTCCACCCCCAATCAGGTGTAGGAGCGGGTTTACCCGCGAAGAGGCCGGCACAGGCTGTAAAAACTCTGAATCTCACTACTCCCGGTTTCTAAACTCTGTAGCCTCACCCCCGCCCGCATCCAGCTGATACACCCGCGCCGGCCGCCCCTGTTCATCGAAAAACACCTGTCCCAGCCCGGCACCATTCCACAACCGTTCCCCCGCCTTGCTATGGTTCGGCGTGCGCGGCACCACTTCCATCTCCCGCCGCTTGGTAAACCAGTTCAGGGGTGAACGCGGCGCGTACAGCCAGCGGTTGAGCCGGTCGAGTACATCCAGCAAACGCCGGGGGAACTCGTTCTTGATCCCGCTACTGGTCACCTGCCACAAGTGCGGGCTGCGCTGGCGGTGGCGAATCAGCACCTCATACACGAACGAGTAATGCACATCCCCCGACAGCACCACGTAGTGCCCCGGTGTGCGCGAGTGGCGGAAGATATTGAGGATGACCTGTGCTGCACCGCGGTGGGCCATCCAGTTCTCGGCATCCACCAGCAGCGGGTAGCCCAGCCAGCTGAACACCTTCTGCACCGTTTCAATCAGCTTCACCCCGAAAATCGGCGCAGGTGACACGATGACCGCCGAGGGATGATCGAGCAGTGCTTGCTGCAATTCACTCAGCGCTTCCCAGTCCAGCAGGCCGGACGGCTTGGCCAGGTTGCTTTCGCTGCGCCAGCGCCGCGTACGGGTGTCCAGGACCAGCAGCGGTGGTTCTGTAGGCAGGCTGAACTGCCAACCCTGGAAGCGCAGCAGCTCGCCAATCAGCTCATCCTGGTTCTGGCGGGTCAGCACCTGGCACTGTTTGATCAGCGGATTGCAATCGTCCGGGTTGTTGCCCCAGGCCTGGCAGAGCAGGTAGCCGAGCAAGGCGTTGCCAATGATCCTTCGCGAAAATGGGTGGCCGTAGGCCGTTTCCTCCCACTGCGCCGAGAGGTTCCAGTCGTCGGTGATGTCGTGGTCGTCGAAGATCATCAGGCAGGGCAGGTGGGCCATCACCCGTGCCACCTGACCTAGATTGTCGGCAAACCCCTGAATCAGCGGCAGCTCATGCCGGTATCGGGCTTGATGCTCGTCGCTGAGCCCGCTGGGGATGCCCAGATCCACCAGCTGCCAAGGCACCGGCGACCACACCAACAGGTACATGGCCATGACTTCGGCCAAGGTCACCAAGTGGTTGTCGGCGTTGCTGGACGAGAAGATCGGCTTGCGCTTGCCGCCGAAAAAACGCTCCCGCAGGGTATCGTTGCGCTCCAGCGCCGGCAGCAGGTCGGCGCGGTGGTAGTAGCTGGCCGGGTGCTGGTACAGCGCCTGACTGTCGGCTACCACCGCACCCTCCAGTTGCTCGTCGAACAGGCCCAGGCGCGCGATCAGGCCATGGATGGCGCGCAGCATCGGGCCGGCGACGTCGTCGGCATATACCTGGTCGCCGGTCATCAGCAGAACGGCGGGGCGATCTTCTGGTCTTGTAGAGGCCTGTAGCAGGCGGTCGGCGCACAGCAGGCCGTCGGCAGCAGGGTGGTGTGGCTTGCGGCAGGAGCCGTGCAGCAAATGGTCGAGGCGCTCACGCAGCACCAGGCTCGGGCGTGGGTTGCCGGGGTAAAGCAGGTGTGGGGCCCAGTCGGCGATACCCTGGCCGTTGATCAGCAGGTCGTAGTCGAGCAGCTGGTTGCAGGGCAGGGGGCTGGCGAATCGGATGTCCAGCAGGTGAGCGTGGGCGTGCCGGCCTATCGGCACCACCTGGCAATCGACTTGGGCCGTGCTTGCCAGGCAGACGAATTCGGGCTGCAGCGGTTGGGTAGTGACCAGCCAGATGGCCAGACGCTGGGGTTCCAGGCGGCGCAGTACCGGGCCAGCGAGTACGAGGGGCAACGGGTTAGGGGAGGTCATCGACAGCTCGGGTGGCTATGGCGGCCTGTTCGTGGGCAAGCCCGCCCTTACATCGATCGGTGTAGGAGCGGGCTTGTCCGCGAGCAGGCCCGAGAATTCAATACACAGCTAAGGCGTGGCAAAACAAAACGGGCGGAAAATACTGAACACTTCCCGCCCGTCGGGCAAACCCGAACTGTATCAGGCCTTTTCAGCCATCAACTTCTCCAGCTTTTCCTGGTCCCGCGCAAACTGGCGGATACCTTCGGCCAGTTTCTCGGTGCCCATGGCGTCTTCGTTCATCGCCCAGCGGAACTGGCTTTCGTTCAGGTGCTGCTTGGCTTCACCGGCGTTGCCCGGTTTCAGCACCTGCGGCAACTCACCTTGGTCATCACTGAGCTGCTGCAGCAGCTCGGGGCTGATGGTCAGGCGGTCGCAGCCGGCCAGTTGTTCGATCTGGCCGATATTGCGGAAGCTGGCGCCCATGACCACGGTGTTGTAACCATTGGCCTTGTAGTAGTTGTAGATGCGCGTGACCGACTGCACGCCCGGGTCCTCGGCGCCCACGTATTCCTGGCCGGTGCTCTTCTTGTACCAGTCGTAGATACGGCCCACGAACGGCGAAATCAAAAACACCCCGGCATCGGCGCAAGCCTGGGCCTGGGCGAAGGAGAACAGCAGGGTCAGGTTGGTCTGGATGCCTTCCTTCTCCAGCTTCTCGGCGGCGCGAATGCCTTCCCAGGTGGAGGCCAGCTTGATCAGCACACGCTCTTTCGGCACTCCGGCCGCCTCGTACAGGGCGATCAGCTGACGAGCCTTGTTCAGCAGGGCTGGCTCATCGAACGACAGGCGTGCATCCACCTCGGTGGAGATACGCCCCGGGATGACCTTGAGAATGCCCGAGCCCACGGCCACCGCAAACTTGTCGCAGGCCAGGTCGACATCACCCTTGGCGTCGGCCTTCACCTGTTTCAGCAGATCGGCGTAACCCGGGATGGCAGCAGCCTTTAACAGCAGCGACGGATTGGTGGTGGCATCGACCGGCTTCAGGCGGGTGATGGCGTCCAGGTCCCCGGTGTCGGCGACCACGGTGGTGAACTGCTTGAGTTGTTCCAGCTTGGAGGTCATGGGCGTGCTCTGTCCTGTGCATTTACTCGACATTACCCGAGCCCCGGCAGCCGCTCAAGGGCCGCCGAAACCCTGCGGACCCGCTGGTCCGCACAGGGCTGTGCGAAAGGTGAAGATTCGAGTCGCAAGCAAGCCCGAGGTTCCCTCCTTCTGAGGTCACCGCCCCTGCAACAACTCCACGGCCTGGTCAAACACCGCCAAGGGTTCAGCCGCCTTGTGAATGTCTGCCGACAGCAACTGGCGGAAGCGCCGCGCCCCTTTGAATCCTTGGGCCAGCCCCAGAATATGCCGGGTAACGTGGTGCATCGCACCGCCACTTTCCATATGCGCCACGATGTAAGGCCGCAGCTGCGCCAATGCCTCGCTACGGCTGACCACCGGCGCATCGCTGCCAAACAGTTGCTGGTCCACCTCGGCCAGCAGATAAGGGTTGTGATACGCCTCGCGCCCCAGCATCACGCCATCGAAGGTTTCAAGGTGCGCCTGGCACTCGTCCAGGGTCTTGATCCCGCCATTGAGCACGATCTCCAGGTCCGGGAAGTCCCTCTTCAACTGCGCTGCGATGTCATAGCGCAGCGGCGGGATCTCGCGGTTCTCTTTCGGCGACAGCCCTTCCAGAATCGCGATGCGGGCATGCACGGTAAAACTCCGGCAGCCGGCCTCACGCACCTGGCCGACGAAATCGCTCAATTCGGCGTAGCTGTCACGGCCGTTGATACCAATGCGGTGCTTCACCGTCACAGGCGTCGATACGGCGTCACGCATGGCCTTCACGCAGTCGGCCACCAGCGCCGGGTGAGCCATCAGGCACGCGCCGATCATGTTGTTCTGCACCCGGTCACTCGGGCAGCCAACGTTGAGGTTGACCTCATCGTAGCCCGCTTCTTCAGCCAGGCGCGCACACGCGGCCAGGTCGGCCGGCACACTGCCACCCAGTTGCAGGGCCAGCGGGTGCTCAGAGGCATCGTGGCGCAGGAAACGGTGGGCGTCGTTGTGCAGCAGGGCACCGGTGGTGACCATTTCGGTGTAGAGCAGGGTTTGCCTGGAGAGCAGGCGCAGGAAGAACCTGCAGTGCCTGTCGGTCCAGTCCATCATCGGCGCAACGCTGAAGCGGCGTGAGGGCTCAGGGCGCGTAGTCTGTGGCGTTGAAGCGTTTTCTAGGGACATTCTGGTCTACGCATTTATGTACCATTTTCGATGGGCGTGCTGGGTTAGACGGTGGTGAGATGTATCACCGCCATTCACGCTCGTACCACCGGAGATCATGGCAACGATCAGAGCAAGGAAAAAGGCCGATTCGACGGTTAGCTATACCGTCCAGATCCGCCTCAAGAAAAAGGGTGTCCTAGTCTACCAAAGGTCCCAGACATTCGCCCGCCAGCAGGCGGCCCAAGCCTGGGCGACAGATGGTTGGCGTGGCGGATCTGCATTTTCGCGATCTGCGCCACGAAGGTGTGAGCAGGTTATTCGAAATGGACTGGGTATCCTGCGTGTATCAAGGGTTTCAGGTCATCGTGACGGGCACTCCTGCGGCGTTACACCCCCTCGGTAGAGCGTGAAGCAGACCTAGCATAGAAGCTACACTGCATGACCCGATCACCATCCACAGCCTGCTCCAATCCGTCGCAGGCTCATGAAAAGGAAGTCAAGCAAATGGATGTACCTTGCACCTCTCTGGACGAAGTCCGTCAACGGATCGATGAAATCGACCGCAGCCTCGTTTCGCTTCTCGCCAAACGTGGAAGGCTCGTGACGCAAGCAGCCGGCTTCAAGAAAACCACCGATGATGTGCGTGCGCCTGCTCGGGTCGAGCAAGTGATCAAGAAGGTTCGTGAGATGGCTGACGAAACCGGTGCCTCGGCTGAGGTGGTGGAGCAGGTCTATCGGGCGATGATTTCGGCCTTCATCGCTGAGGAACTGAACACCCATGCGAAGCTGGCCGACGAGGCTTCAGCATCGTGATGAAGCGCGGGGTTCATACGCAGCCCCGCCGCTTTCTCCTGCTTGCTATCTCTGGCTCAACGCCGCAATCGAAACGCCAGAGGCGACGAAGGTGAGGCCTGCGCCCACGTTCAGCCCATTCACCAGCCGTGGCCGCCGGTACAGGTAGCGAGACAGCCCCGTGGCGAAAATGCCCATCAAGGCAAACCCCAATGCCGTGAGTGCAGCGAACCACACGCCGTAAACCATCATCTGCACACTGACCGACCCGCGTGCGGGGTCGACGAATTGGGGAATGAACGCCAGCACGAACAAACCTGGCTTGGGGTTGAGCGCAGCCGACAGCAGACCGGTCAGAAAAATGCTGGACAGAGATTGCCTGGACGCCGGCTGAAAGCTTATCAGGCTACGAGCGCGCAGAACCTTGATCCCTAGCCAGAGCAGATAGCCGGCACCAATGAGCTTGATCACCCAAAATGCGAGCACTGAGGTTTGCATCAGTAGGGTCAAGCCTAACGAAGCGGCTGCAACGTGAAACAGAATGCCTGCGCCTGATGCCATGCCGGATACGGCCGCTGCGACTTTACCCTGGCTGAGACCGCGGCCAATGGCCAACAAGTTGTCAGGGCCCGGTGCCAGCACCAACAGCACGCAGGCGGCGGTGTAGGCGAACCACACGTTCATGGGAAACACAGCTCTCTCCTTAAGCCTGATGAAGCATCCATCCTGACGGTGGAATCAGCCCAGCGCTACCAAAAATGCCGACGTCCTACGTTTTACTGCTGCGGTCTATGTCGTAGCGGCCATGCTTCAGGTCGTATCTGGATGCACCTGAATCTTACCGGTCAGTATAGTCAACTCCGTACCTTTGCCGGAGTGCCTTGAATTGGACAACACCCGTGAGCGCTTGATTGATGCCGCGCTGAAGCTGTTTCTGTCGCAAGGTGTGTACGTCACCGGGGTAACGGCCATTGCCGCGATGGCGGGCGTTACCAAAATGACGCTCTACAGCCATTTTCCCTCCAAGGATGCGCTGATAGTGGCGTGCCTTGAGGAGCGTGACCGACGCTGGCGTGAAGAGGTAGCGCGCACCCTGGCTGGGCATCCTGATCCGGTCAGTGGCATGCTCGCCTTTTTCGATTTGTATGAACGCTTTCTTTTGAAAGATAGCGAGCGCGGGTGCCTGTTCGTTAACAGTGCGGCTGAGTTCCCCCAGTTTAGCCACCCCGTGCATTTGGCGGTGAGCCGGCATAAGCAAGGGATACGCGAAAACCTTGCTGCCTTGGCCATGAGCGCCGGTATAAACGATCCTGACGGCGTTGCCCAAGGGTTGTTTATCTTGCTGGAGGGCAGTTTTGTCAGCGGTGCGATGGGCCAGGACATGCGGGTATTCGACACTGCCCGGCAAATAGCTCATTGCTGGATCCAGCGGCAGGAGCAGAGCGTATGACCCTGGGTTTGTTAGCGGCCATTGCCGCCACCTTTTCCTGGTCGCTGCTCTATATCTTTCCGGGGTTGGTCGG
Organism: Pseudomonas sp. VEM90; assembly: GCF_054611535.1. NCBI lineage: Bacteria > Pseudomonadati > Pseudomonadota > Gammaproteobacteria > Pseudomonadales > Pseudomonadaceae > Pseudomonas > Pseudomonas sp. VEM90. The sequence continues at coordinate 63,109 of NZ_JBTRAR010000019.1, forward strand.
CGACTACAGCCTTTTTGACCTGGCGGTGGTGAGCTATGCCTTTGCCGGGTTAGGTAGCCTGCTGGTGCTGTTCGTTTACCGCAGCGAAGTGCGGCAATTGCGACTGAGTGACTGGGCCTGTGCCGCACTGCTGGGCTTCTTGGGATACATTGGCTACTTCTTCCTGATCACCACTGCGGTTTTGGCAGCCGGGCCGGTGATCCCTCCGGTGATGATGGGCTCAGTACCGATCGTGCTCGCGATTGCCGGCAACATGCGCAGCGCCAGCGTGCCTTGGCGTGCCATTGCCGGGCCACTGTTGGTGGCGGCCCTGGGCATCAGCCTGGTCAATCTGAGCGTGTTTGATGCTAGCCGTGCGTCGGTAGTGCTCCCGACCGCGTCGTTACTGCTTGGGTTGCTTGCATCGTTGCTGGCAATCGCATTCTGGACCGGTTTTGGCCTGTTGAATGAAAGTGCGTTGGCTCGACGGCCAAGCATGTCTCCCATGTTGTGGTCAGCCATGTTGATCTTCATGTGCAGCGTCGAAATGCTGGCGTTCATCCCGGTTGGGCTGTACTTGAAACTGTCTCATTTCGCTAGCCATCCGAGCGGTTTGGCAGGTACTCAGGCGCTGATCCTCTGTGGGCTGATTCAGGGGTTAGGGGCCACCCTTGCAGGTGCCTGGGCATGGTCAATCGCAACGCGGCGTCTTCCGCTGGCGCTGAGCGGGCAATTGATCGCCAGCGGGACCATTTATGCAACTACGATGGGCCTGCTCATCAACCAACGCTGGCCGTCTCCTATGGAAGCGCTTGGTACAGCCTTGTTGTTCGTAGGGGTGGTGTGGGCTATTCACGCCTTTTATCGCAAGCAAACACGCCTCCAGACGCATGGCGAGGCACCCAGGGTACGTATCTGATCCCCGGCCCGGTTGCCCTGCCATGCGCCTGGGCCGGCCGAGTTGGCTACGCCCGCTACCCATGGCCCAGCCTACTTCAGCGGCACGTAGATGTCCGTTTGCCATTGCTCCAGTGGTGTTTCCGGGTAGGCGCTCAGGTAATGAAAGAACAACGGATGATCACGCAGTTCTTCGTTGCTCGATGGCAGCCAGTCACGATAAAGCGGGTAGATGGTTTCGCCAATGTAGTCAGGCGAGCCGGTATGTCGAATCACGGCACAACGCCCTGCCGGTATAACCCGTTCTTGCACGCCGAAATCGTTGGGCTGCACCGCCTCTTCTATCTCGCCGCACACGGCAAAGCGAAAGGCGTGGGCCGGGGTGGTGTCGGGGTTGTCGTAGGGGATACCGAAAGTACGGCTGCCGGCCACAGGCGACTGGCCGCTTTGCATGCGCCATTGGCGAAAACGGGCGACGCTTTCGCTGACCAGGCCGGGCGGCCCCTGGTGTTCGAGCGCGGCCACGCGGGTTTCGGCGAAATGCACGATACGGATCTGTATGGTGATACTCCTGGATCGGTGAGGAACATTGAATACCGCACTCCAGGCCTGCCAGTTCGGCGCCTTGGCGAACGCGCTCGGCGCCATGCCGAAGGCGCGCCTGAACGCTCTGGCAAAGGCTTCGGGGCTTTCGAAGCCGGCGCCGAATGCGGCCTCCAGTATGGGCGTCGCGGGCGAGGCGACCAGTTGATGCGCTGCGCGTCGAAGCCTCATCAGTTGCACATACCGTGAAACCGGAACACCCATGTAAGCCGTGAACTGCCGGTGGAAGTGAAACGCCGAGAAGTTGGCGATGCGGCTCAAGGCGTTCACCGACAGGTCACCTTCGAGGTGGCTGTCGATGTAGGCAAGCACGGTTTCGAACCGTTTCATGTAGCTTGGGTTGTGCTGTGAGTCAGTCAACGAACGGAATCTCTGGAAGGTGCGGTGAGCGCTAGCATCCGTTGTTCAGGCACTGAGGTGCCTAGCCGTGATTGCTCTATTGGTCCTGCGCTGGGTGATCAGTCAGGGTTGCAGGGTGAGTACCAAGGGGCAGCAGCGTCGACGTGAACATGTTTCTGCTTCCTGGGCAGGAACGGCGTATCAAGCGTTCCCAGCGCTATCGAAATCCAGTCGGCAAACTCACCCTGGGCGCGTGACCAGAACAAGGTCGAGCCGCACTCCGTGCAGAACTCGCGCGTAACCGTCGGTGATGAAGAGAAGGCCTTGATGCTGGCAGCGCCGCGCAGTATGCGCAGCATGCTGCGCGGAATGCTGCCGTACGAAGCGAATGCGGCGCCGTGACTTTTGCGGCACTGGCTGCAGTGGCAGTGGCTCACTGCCTTGGGTGGGGTGAGTAACAGGTAAGAGACTGCTGCGCACAAGCAGCTTCCTTGGTATGTCTCTGTCATTGGCGCTTCCGTGCAGGTGGGAAAACGCCAGCGTAAACGCCTTGGCCTGATCAGTCGACTGGCCTGCAGGCCGACAGACAATCAAACGCTACGTGTCACGCCGCCATCGACCTTGATGTTCTGCCCGGTGATGTAGGCAGCGCCTTCGCTGGCGAGAAACGCAATGGTGGCGGCGATTTCCTCGCGGGTGCCATAGCGTTTGAGTGGCACGCTGTCGCGGCGCTGTTCGGTGGCTGGCAGGCTGTCGATCCAGCCGGGGAGGACGTTGTTGATCCTCACGTTGTCCCCGGCGAATTGGTCGGCGAAGATTTTGGTGAATGCGGCCAGGCCCGAGCGGAACACTGCAGACGTCGGGAACAGCTCAATCGGCTCGAACGCCCAGGCGGTGGAAATGTTGATGATCACGCCCCCTTTCTGGCGCTGCATGTAGGGCGTCACCAGGCGCGTCGGGCGGATGACATTGAGCAGATAGGTGTCCATGCCCTTGTGCCAGTCTTCGTCGCTGATTTCCAGGATTGGCGCGCGCGGACCATGGCCGGCGCTATTGACCAGCACGTCGATGCGCCCCCACTTTTCCACCACGGCATCGACCAGGCGTTTCAGGTCCTCAACCGACTGGTTGCTGCCGGTTACACCTATACCGCCAAGTTCGGCAGCCAGTGCTTCGCCCTTGCCCGAGGAGGAAAGGATGCCAACCTTGAACCCGTCAGCGGCCAGGCGCTGTGCCGCTGCCGCGCCCATGCCACTGCCACCTGCTGTGATGATCGCAACTTTTTCTACTGACATGCTGCCTCCGTAACGCGAATGGATGATTGCCTTTAAGCACTAAAATTAGCAGCAGAAGTGGCGGCGAGGGAGACAGCTAAACTTTACTGATGCAGTAGATTAACTATTGCCTGTTTGTTGCTTGAACCAGCGCCGGACAATGCCTAGCGACTCCGGCTGCTGCATCTTTCGTGGCCACACAAGATAGAACGCCTTATCGAGCCTGAGCTGCTGAGCGAAGACCTGGGTCAACCTGCCGGCGACGATGTCATCACTGACGAACGCCAGGCTTGCCAACGCAATACCCTGACCACTGATGGCCGCATCGATGGCCAATGAGGTCTGATTGAAGCGCAGGTTTTTGGCAGTCGCTTGCCCGTGCTGCGGGAACAGTTGTGCGAGGTACCGAGGCCAGAAATCATGGGCATCGTGAAGCAGGGTGAACGCTTGAAGCTGCTCGAAGATGGCGGGGGCTTTGCCGGCTTCGAACAACGTTGGGCTGGCCACGGCGACGATACGGTCGTCCATCAACAGTTCGCTGTTCAAACCCGCACCGAAGTCGGGTTTGCCATAGCGGACTGCGATATCCACGCCGTCAGTATTGAAGTGGGACAGCCGATCTGTGGCCAGTACACGTAAATCGATGTCCGGATGGCTTTGCGCAAAGCTGCCCAGCCGGGGAATGAGCCATTTGGAGGCAAAGGTCGGTGTCACGCTGACCGTCAGGTGAGCCGCCTGTGGCCGCAGCAGGCGGGTTGCTTCGTCGATCATCGCCAAGGCACTGCGAATGCTGCCGCTGTAGCCCAGCCCCGCATCGGTCAGTGCCAGACCTCGGGGCAGGCGCTCGAACAAACGAAGGTCCAGGCTCGCTTCCAGCCCGCGTATCTGCTGTGCCACTGCCGCCTGGGTCACCCCCAGCTCTTCGGCGGCCAGGCGGAAATTCAGGTGGCGGGCAACCACTTCGAACACACGTAGCGCATTGAGCGAGGGCAAATCAGGGAAACCGTTTGGCATGGCGATGGACGTGGTCGGGCTGGAGGAATTCACCCACGAGGCTACTCGCCGAGCGCCTGTAAAGAAACCCGCGCCACCGCAGTCAATCCGGCACGCGGCGCAGCAAGCCCTCTGTTGGCGGCTGCACATTTCCATCGTTTGGCTTGACGCGTGAAAATTTTCATGTAAATTTTCATGAAAAATAAGTCTAAAAATTTCACGGCAGTCCGAAACGATGAAGATGCACGAAGAGGTTGAAGCCCTCGCGATCCTTATTCACGACCTGCGCAAATTCAAGAACCTGACCTTGAGTGAACTGGCCGAGCGCATCAACCGTTCGGTGGGCTTCCTCTCCCAGGTCGAACGCGGCGTTTCGCGCCCGACCGTGGCAGACCTCACCGCTATCAGCGAAGCGCTCGGCGTATCAACCGCGTACTTCTACAACCTGAGCAAGCCCCGCAGCATTGGTTGGGTCACGCGTCCCCACGAGCGGCGCACGCTGTACCTGGAGTCGGGCATCACCGACGTGCTGGCTTCGCCGACCATCACAGGCGCCTTCGCCATGCTCGACAGCCATCTCGAGCCGGGCGCCACCAGTGGGGAGGCGTACTTGAGCGACCGTTCCGAGCAGGGCTGTTTCGTGCTCGAGGGCGAACTCACGGTGTGGCTGGACCAGGGCGATGCCGTGACCCTGCAGGCCAACGACTGCTTCCAGCTGCAACCCCATGCGCCGTTCCGTTACGCCAACCTGACGGATAGAACCACCCGTGTGCTCTGGGTCTTCAATTGAATTCGTTCACCTCACAAGGATAAGAAGATGAGTGTCATCTTTCCGGATCTGCTGGCTGAAGTGCGCTCGTTCCGAGCAGAACACCCGGCAATTCGCTATGTCGACCTGATTGCGCTGGACATCCCCGGGCACTTCTACGGCAAGCGCTACCCCATGGAGATGCTGGAGAAAGTCGCAGCCGGTGCGCCACTGAAGCTGCCGCAGAACTGCGTGCTGCTGGGTACCCAGGGTGGCCTTTACCCGATTGGGGACTATTGCTTCGCCGACGGCGACCCGGATGCCGCCCGGCGCCTGGTGCCGGGTACACTGAAGCCGGTGCGCTGGGAAAAGGAAGTGATCGCCCAGATGCTGATCACGTCCGACGGCACTGCAAAGCCGATCGAGTTCGAGCCCCGTGAAGTGCTGGCGCGTGTGCTTCAGCGTCTGGCCAAACGTGGCATCCGCCCGGTGGTGGCGTTCGAACTGGAGTTCTACCTGTTCGACCGCAAGCTTGACAACGGCCTGCCACAGTATCCGCGCGACACGGCAACCGGGGATGAAGACGATCAGCCGAACATGCACATCGAGCGGCTGTCGCGCTTCTCGTCGGTCCTGCACGAGATGGTCGACGGCGCCAACGAGCAGGGCGTACCGGCGAACGTCATCACCGCAGAGCTGGGCCCAGGCCAGTTCGAGATCAACTTCTCGCACAGCGACGATGCCCTAAGTGCAGCGGACTGGTCGGCACTGTTCTGCCGCAGTACCCGCGGTATCGCGATGAAGCACGGCTACCGTGCCAGCTTCATGAGCAAACCCTACCTGGACGCGCCAGGCAGCGGCATGCATGTACACGTCAGCCTGTACGACGCCGCCGGCAATAACATCCTGGCGGGAAGCGAACAGCGCAAGCTGCGCCATGCGGTGGCAGGCTGCCTGGAACTGCTGCCGCACTGCATGCCGATCTTTGCCCCCAACCACAATGCCTACCGACGTTATGGCGCCATGGTCAACGCGGCGAGCAAGGCCAGCTGGGGGTTCGAAGACCGTGACGCGTGCATCCGCATCCCCGAGTCCGACCCGCGCAACCTGCGCATCGAGCACCGCCTCGCTGGTGCCGACGCCAACCCGTATCTGGTACTGGCGGCCATTTTGACCGGGATGGAGCACGGCCTGGACCGCGGCGTGGAGCCCATCGCCCCGCTGAACGACAACCGCCAGAGCGGCATCGACTTCCCCAAGGATGCCCTCAGCGCCCTGGCCGCCATGCGTCACCACCCAGTGGTCAACGAAGGCCTGGGCAGCGAGTTCGTGATGGTCTATTGCGAAAACAAATACCAGGAGCAGCTGGACTTCATGCACCACATCGATGCCCGCGAATACCGCTGGTTCCTGTAGGTGCAGCGACGCTGCACCCTCCCTTTCTACCGTTTCAATACAACGCGCAATATGGATTTGCCGGAGGAAGATATGCCACGTGTGCCCGTGATTGGCATTACCGCATGCACCAGCATGATTGGGCTGCATGCAACCCAGACCATCAGCGAAAAATACGCGCGCGCGGCAGCCAAGGCAGCGTGTGGGCTGCCCATCGTCATTCCCAGCCTCGGTGAGCTGATGGACAGCGCCGATATTCTCGAAGTGGTGGATGGGCTGATCTTCACCGGTTCGCCGTCCAACATCGAACCGTACCACTACAACGGGCCGGCCAGTGCTGCGGGCACCCATCATGACCCTCTGCGCGATGCCACCACGTTGCCGCTGATGCGCGCGGCCATCGCCGCCGGCGTACCGATACTCGGCATTTGCCGTGGCTTCCAGGAAATGAACGTGGCGCTGGGTGGCACCCTGCATCAGAAGGTCCACGAGACCGGCATGTTCATGGACCACCGCGAAGGCAAGGGTGAGCCTCTCGACAAGCAATATGGGCCGCGCCACACCCTGCATGTAGAGCCTGGCGGCATGCTCGACCGCATGGGCCTGCCGGCGATATTCGACGTCAATTCCATCCATGGCCAAGGCATCGACGTATTGGCCCCCGGGCTGAGGGTGGAAGCGCTGGCACCCGATGGCCTGGTGGAAGCGGTTTCGGTCGAGAACAGCAAGGGTTTTGCCCTGGCCGTGCAATGGCACCCCGAGTTCCAGGTCATGGATAACCCACATTACCTGGCCATCTTCCAGTCCTTTGGCAAGGCCTGCCGGCATCGCTCGGTCCTGCGTCAGAGGCTGTTGCTGTCTGCCTGAGCAGCGACCTTTCCCACCTGTAAAAAGTACCCTCGCAGCACGGCTGCGCAACTTGATGGAGTGAAGTCAATGAGTGAACAGAATTCGCAGACCCTCGCCTGGCAAACAATGAGCCGCGACCATCACCTGGCCCCGTTCAGCGATGTCAGGCAACTGGCCGAGAAAGGCCCGCGCATCATCACCTCGGCCAAGGGTGTGTACCTGTGGGACAGCGAGGGCAACAAGATTCTCGATGGCATGGCCGGCCTGTGGTGCGTGGCAGTCGGGTATGGCCGCGATGAGCTGGCCGAGGTCGCCAGCCAGCAGATGAAGCAGTTGCCTTACTACAACCTGTTCTTCCAGACCGCGCACCCGCCCGCGCTGGAGCTGGCCAAGGCCATCGCCGAGGTGGCCCCGCAAGGCATGAACCACGTGTTCTTCACCGGCTCCGGCTCCGAAGGCAACGACACCGTGCTGCGCATGGTCCGCCATTACTGGGCACTGAAGGGCCAGAACAACAAGAAGGTTATCATTGGCCGTATCAACGGCTACCACGGCTCTACCGTGGCGGGCGCGGCCTTGGGCGGCATGAGTGGCATGCACCAGCAGGGCGGGGTGATCCCGGATGTCGTGCACATCCCGCAGCCATACTGGTTTGGCGAAGGCGGCGATATGGCCGAGGCTGACTTCGGCGTGTGGGCGGCCGAGCAACTGGAGAAGAAGATTCTCGAAGTTGGCGTGGACAACGTTGCCGCCTTCATTGCCGAGCCGATCCAGGGCGCCGGTGGCGTGATCATTCCGCCGCAGACCTATTGGCCGAAGATCAAGGAAATCCTGGCCAGGCACGACATCCTCTTCGTCGCCGACGAAGTGATCTGCGGGTTCGGCCGTACCGGTGAGTGGTTCGGCACCGATTACTACGACCTCAAGCCTGACCTGATGACCATCGCCAAGGGCCTGACCTCTGGTTACATCCCCATGGGCGGGGTGATCGTGCGTGACGAGGTGGCCAAGGTCATCAGCGAAGGCGGCGACTTCAACCACGGGTTTACCTATTCCGGCCACCCGGTGGCGGCAGCGGTAGGCCTGGAGAACCTGCGGATCCTGCGTGACGAGCAGATCATCCAGCAGGTGCACGATAAAACCGCGCCTTATCTGCAACAACGCCTGCGCGAACTGGCCGACCATCCGCTGGTAGGCGAAGTGCGCGGCCTGGGCATGCTCGGGGCGATCGAGTTGGTGAAAGACAAGGCCACCCGGGCCCGTCATGAAGGCAAAGGTGTCGGCATGATCTGTCGCCAGCACTGCTTCGACAACGGCCTGATCATGCGCGCGGTGGGCGACACCATGATCATCGCGCCACCGCTGGTGATCAGTGTCGAAGAGATCGACGAGCTGGTGGAGAAAGCCCGCAAGTGCCTGGACCTGACCTATGAGGCTGTTCGGTAAGGGCAGAGCGCTTGGTTAGCTGTTCTCAGCACCTGTGAGATCGAGCGCCGCCCGCGCGGTGCTCGATCGGTGCCTCAATCGTACATCTCACCTCAGGCACCTCCCGCAAAGCATTTTGCTTTGTGAAATGAATCCTGTACTTTTCCGGGCATCCATTTCCCGTCTGAAAGTCGCGATTCAACCATGAAAGTGCACGAAGAAATCGAAGGCCTGGCAGTACTGATTCGCGACCTGCGCAAGTTCAAGGGCCTGACGCTGGGCGAACTGGCACAGCGCATTGGCCGTTCGGTGGGCTTTCTGTCCCAGGTCGAACGCGGCGTATCACGCCCGACCGTGGCCGATCTCACAGCCATCAGCGAAGAGCTGGGTGTATCGACAGCCTACTTCTACAAGCTGGACAAACCCCGCGAGCTCGACTGGGTGACCCGCCCGCACGAGCGTCGCACGCTGCACCTGGCGGGAGGCATCACCGATGTGCTGGCATCGCCCTCGATAACGGGCGCGTTCTCCATGCTCGATAGCCATTTGCAGCCGGGGGCCAGCAGTGGCGAGGAGTACCTGGACGACAGCTCGGAGCAGGGCTGCTTCGTGCTCGAAGGCGAACTGACCGTGTGGGTGGGCGATGCTGAGCCGGTCACGCTGCACGCCAATGACAGTTTTCAGCTGCAACCCCACGCCCGTTTTCGTTACGCCAACCTGACCGACAAGCCCACACGCGTGCTTTGGGTGTTCAGCTGAGGGCCTTCGCACTGGCATGTACGTTGTGCCTCGGCTAGCCGGGAAAGTTGGCCTGCAAGCAATGTGCAGGCTGCATGGGGTATCCTTGCACCACGCAATCAACTTCGAAGCAGTGAATGAACAATGGGTTTTGAACAACTAGCTGAGCTACGAGACCGCCTGCGGGCGGAAAAAGGGCAGGTAAAGGCCGATAGCGCGAAACCGCCCAAGCGCAAGTCGCCCCCGCAGGCGAAGCCGCGTGAGATGGACCCGGCGGTGGCAGCGATCTGGCCCCTGCAGAAGCATTTTCCCTTGGCTTTCCCGGTCAACCCGGCCCCCAAGGTGCCGCTCAAGGAGGGCATCTTCAAGGATGCCGAGCAACACCTGGAGCTGCTTGGGTTGACCCGCGAACAGCTCAAGCTGGGCATTTCCACGTGGTGCCGGGGCGCTCGATACTGGGCGAGCATGGTGGAGAATGCTCCGCGCCTTGACTTGAACGGTCAGGCCGCGGGTACTGTGACCGCCGCTCAGGCGCTGCATGCCAAGCAGCAAGCTGCGCGGCAACGCAGCCAGGACCGACGCAATCGCGCGAAGTCAAAGGCCCAGGCCCAGGCTCCGGCACCCGCCGCCGACACCGCGGCGGTGCAGTCCACCGACTGAATTCAGTCGCGTTCTGTCCCGTAGCCACGCTGGATGGCAGCCCATTGCCGGGGCTGCCGTCTGGCAGGCCCGGCAATGGGCCAGGTCCGGTTTCGAGTACTTGGCGCCATGCAACGATGGTTTCAAGACACACCTGACCGGCAAGTCGCGGCATAGGATGCCGGGGCGCAAATACGTGCGTCGGTTTCAGAATGCGCCTGGTCGCTCGTATACAACCCCTCGGCGCCACAAGTGCCATGCTAGCAGGATGCCCAAGGGTCAGTGCGCGCAGACGTGCGGCCGTGGGCGAGGAGGCCGCCAGTACCACGCAACTGTGACGTGGACGGTGCGCCGCAGCAGAACACGCCGGAAACCTGCCCTTTCAACCATTCAGGCAGGGTCCGTGATGCCGAGGTCCGCTGTATGCCTGATGAATTGCTCCACCTGCCTGTGATCCAGCGTATTCTGGACCGCGACAAGGACACCCCAGGTGCCCTGTTGCCGATCCTGCATGCCGTCCAGCACGAGATTGGTTACATCCCTGATGCCTCGGTCCCCGAGATCGCCCATGCGCTCAACCTCAGCCTGGCTGAAGTGCGTGGGGTTATCAGTTTTTATCACGACTTCCGCACCGCGCCGCCCGCTCGTCACACCCTGCGCCTGTGCCGTGCCGAGTCGTGCCAGAGCCGTGGCGCTGAAGCCCTGGCCGCGCAGTTGCGTGAACAGTTGGCACTGGACGACCACGGCACCAGCGCTGACGGGGCCATCAGCCTGCGCCCGGTGTACTGCCTGGGTGCCTGTGCCTGCTCGCCAGCGCTGGAGCTGGACGGCCAGGTGCACGCGCGCCTCACCCCTGAGCGCCTGCGGGACTTGGTCAACGGTTGCCAGGAGGACTCAGCATGCTGAAGCTGTATATTCCCTGTGATTCGGTTGCCCGCGCCGTGGGTGCCGATCAGGTTGCCGAGGCCCTGCTGCGCGAGGCCGAGCGCCGCCAGTTGCCGCTGGACATCCAGCGTACCAGCTCGCGCGGGCTTTACTGGCTGGAGCCGCTGATCGAGTGCGACAGTGCACAAGGGCGCCTGGGTTTCGGTCCGGTTACGCCACACGATGTGCCGTCACTGCTTGATGCCCTGGCGGGCGAACCCGGTGGCCACTCGCTGGCACTGGGGCCGGTCGAAGAAATACCCTATCTCAAGACCCAGCAACGCCTGCTGTTCGCTCGCGCTGGCATTACCCGGCCATTGTCGCTGGACGACTATCGTGCCAATGGCGGGTTCGCGGGCCTCGAGGCTGCCGTTGCGCTGGACGGTGCCGAAGTGGTTGCCGCAGTACTCGATTCCGGGCTGCGTGGCCGTGGTGGTGCGGCGTTCCCGGCCGGCATCAAGTGGCGCACCGTGCGTGACGCTGGTGCCGGGCAGAAGTACGTGGTGTGCAACGCCGACGAGGGTGACTCGGGCACGTTCGCTGATCGCATGCTGATGGAGGGCGACCCCTTCCTGCTGATCGAGGGCATGATCATTGCCGGCCTCGCCGTGGGTGCCGACAAGGGCTACATCTATGTGCGCTCGGAGTATCCCGACGCCATCCGGGTACTCGACCAGGCCTTCGCCATCGCGCGTGACGCTGGCTACCTGGGGGCTGACGTAGCCGGCAGCGGCCAGGCGTTCGACCTGGAAGTACGGGTGGGCGCCGGCGCCTATATTTGCGGCGAAGAAACCGCGCTGCTCGAATCCATCGAAGGCAAGCGTGGCATCGTCCGCGCCAAGCCACCGCTGCCTGCACTGCAAGGGCTGTTCGGCCTGCCAACGCTGGTGCACAACGTGCTTACCCTGGCCTCGGTGCCCATCATTCTGGCCAAGGGTGCAGCATTCTATCGCGATTTCGGCATGGGCCGCTCGCTGGGCACCATGCCGTTCCAGCTGGCCGGCAACATTCGCCAGGGTGGCCTGGTAGAGCGCGCGTTCGGCCTGACCCTGCGCGAGCTGGTGGAAGGCTATGGCGGTGGCACGGCCAGTGGCCGCCCGCTGAAGGCTGCGCAGGTCGGTGGCCCGCTTGGTGCCTGGGTACCCCCCAGCCATTTCGACACCCCATTGGACTATGAAGCGTTTGCTGCCGTGGGCGCGATGCTCGGCCACGGCGGTGTGGTGGTGGCCGACGATACGCTGAACATGGCCAGCATGGCGCGTTTCGCCCTGCAGTTCTGTGCCGAGGAGTCCTGCGGCAAGTGCACCCCGTGCCGCATTGGCTCCACCCGGGGTATGGAAGTGGTTGACCGGCTGATCGCCAGCAGCGACATCACCGAGCGCCACGACCAGGCGCTGTTGCTGCGCGATCTGTGCGACACCCTGCAGTACGGTTCGCTGTGTGCCATGGGCGGTATGACTGCCTATCCGGTGGCCAGCGCGCTCAAGTACTTCCCCGCCGATTTTGGGCTGACCACCACGGAGGCCGCACAGTGATCAATTTCTTCGACCCCGCTTCTGATAAAAGCAGCGACCTCGGCACCCCGGCCCGCGAAAGCGAAGTGCAGGTCAGCCTGAGCATCGACGGCCGCGCCATCAGCGTGCCGGCTGGCACCTCGGTCATGCGCGCCGCCGCCATGCTGGGCACCAGCATCCCCAAACTGTGCGCCACCGACAGCCTCGAAGCCTTCGGCTCCTGCCGCATGTGCATGGTGGAAATCGAAGGCATGCGCGGCTACCCGGCATCCTGCACCACGCCAGTCAGCGAAGGCATGGTGGTGCGCACCGAAACCCCGCGTCTGGCCGGCCTGCGTCGCAACGTGATGGAGCTGTACATTTCCGACCACCCGCTGGACTGCCTGACCTGTTCGGCCAACGGCAACTGCGAGCTGCAGACCGTGGCCGGCCAGGTGGGCTTGCGTGAGGTGCGCTACGGCTATGACGGCGCCAACCACCTGGACGAGAAAAAAGACGTTTCCAACCCGTATTTCGACTACGAGCCAAGCAAGTGCATCGTCTGCAGCCGCTGTGTGCGCGCCTGCGAGGACATCCAGGGTACGTTCGCCCTGACCATTACCGGGCGTGGTTTCGAATCGCGGGTGGCGGCAGCGGGGGGCGAAAACTTCCTTGCTTCCGAATGCGTGTCGTGCGGCGCCTGCGTGCAGGCCTGTCCGACCGCGACCCTCACGGAAAAGAGCCTGGTGCAGCTGGGCCAGCCTGAGCGTTCGGTCATTACCACCTGCGCCTACTGCGGCGTTGGCTGCTCGTTCCGCGCCGAAATCAAGGGTGACCAGCTGGTGCGCATGGTCCCGGACAAGAACGGTGGCGCCAACCACGGCCACGCCTGCGTCAAGGGCCGCTTTGCCTGGGGCTACGCCACCCACCCGGACCGCATCACCAAACCGATGATCCGCAAGCGCCTGGAAGACCCGTGGCAGGAAGTCAGCTGGGACGAGGCCGTGACCTATGCTGCCAGCGAGTTCCGCCGCATTCAGCTCAAGTACGGGCGCGACTCCATCGGCGGCATCACCTCCAGCCGTTGTACCAACGAAGAAGCCTATCTGGTGCAGAAACTGGTGCGCACGGCGTTCGGTAACAACAACGTCGACACCTGCGCACGAGTATGCCATTCGCCCACCGGTTATGGCCTGAAGCAGACCCTGGGTGAGTCAGCCGGCACGCAAAGCTTCGACTCGGTGATGCAGGCCGACGTTGTGCTGGTGATCGGCGCCAACCCCACCGACGCCCACCCGGTGTTCGGCTCGCAACTCAAGCGCCGCCTGCGCCAGGGGGCGCGGCTGATCGTGATCGACCCACGGCGCATCGACCTGGTCGACTCGCCGCACGCCCGCGCCGACCTGCACCTGCAACTGCGCCCGGGCACCAACGTGGCCATGCTCAACGCCCTGGCCCACGTGATCGTCACCGAGGGCCTGCTGGCCCAACGCTTCATCGATGCCCGCTGCGAAACCGAAGACTTCGCCCGTTGGCGCGACTTCGTCAGCCTGCCAGAAAACGCCCCCGAGGTGCTCGGCCCGGTTTGTGGTGTGCCCGCTGAGCAGATCCGCGCTGCGGCCCGGCTGTATGCCACCGGCGGCAACGCGGCAATCTACTACGGCCTGGGCGTGACCGAGCACAGCCAAGGCAGCACCGCAGTGATGGGCATTGCCAACCTGGCCATGGCCACTGGCAACATCGGCCGAGAAGGGGTAGGGGTGAACCCGCTGCGCGGGCAGAACAACGTGCAGGGCTCGTGCGACATGGGGTCGTTCCCCCACGAGCTGCCCGGCTACCGGCATGTCTCCAACGAGGGCGTGCGCGCCGAGTTCGAACAGGCCTGGGGCGTGACCCTGCAGCCCGACCCGGGTCTGCGCATTCCCAACATGTTCGAAGCGGCGCTGGATGGCAGCTTCAAGGCGCTGTACTGCCAGGGTGAGGACATCGCCCAGAGCGACCCCAACACCCAGCACGTCACGGCGGCCTTGCTCGCCATGGAGTGCGTGGTGGTGCAGGACATCTTCCTCAACGAAACTGCCAAGTTCGCCCATGTGTTCCTGCCGGGCAGTTCGTTCCTGGAAAAGGACGGCACCTTCACCAACGCCGAGCGGCGTATTTCGCGGGTGCGCAAGGTCATGGAGCCGCTGGCCGGCAAGGCCGACTGGGAAGCTACCGTGGCCCTGGCCAACGCCCTGGGCTACCCGATGAACTACCGCCACCCTTCCGAGATCATGGACGAGATCGCCCGCCTGACGCCGACCTTCCGTCGTGTCAGCTACGCTGAAATCGACCGTCATGGCAGCCTGCAGTGGCCGTGCAACGACGCCGCGCCAGACGGCACGCCGACCATGCACATCGACCAGTTCGTGCGTGGCAAGGGCCGCTTCATGCTCACCGGCTATGTGCCCACCGACGAAAAGGTCAACAACCGCTACCCGTTGCTGTTGACCACCGGGCGCATTCTCAGCCAGTACAACGTCGGCGCCCAGACCCGGCGTACCGGCAACGTCGCCTGGCATGACGCCGACCGCCTGGAAATCCACCCGACCGACGCTGAAAGCCGTGGTATCCACGACGGTGACTGGGTCGGTATCGGCAGCCGCGCCGGGCAGACTGTGCTGCGTGCCAAGGTCAGTGCGCGCGTGGCGCCGGGCGTGGTGTACACCACCTTCCACTTCCCGGAGTCGGGGGCCAACGTGATCACCACCGACAACTCCGACTGGGCCACCAACTGCCCCGAGTACAAGGTGACGGCAGTGGAAGTGGTGAAAGTGTTCCAGCCATCGCAATGGCAAAAGCGCTATCAGGACTTCAGTGATGAACAGCAGCGCCTGCTGAAAGAGCGCCGTACTGCGGAGAAAGCCGAGGTTCGCCGATGAGCAGCGAAAACCTGGTCAAGATGGCCAACCAGATTGCCCATTACTTCGACAGCGAGCCAGACCGGGCGCTGGCGGTGCAAGGGGTGCGGCAGCATATGAAGAGCTTCTGGACGCCGGCGATGCTCCGGCAGTTGGCAGAGTGGAACGAGGCCCACGCGGGGGAGGGGCTTGACCCAAAAGTGCGGGAGGCGTTGGTCTAGATTCCCAGGCGGCAACGGAACCTTGGGGGCGGGTTTGCCTGCGAATGTGGCGTTGAAATCAATGACGCATTCGCGGGTGAACCCGCTCCTACAAGGGGCCTGCATGTTGCATACTTAGCCGCGGGCCAGCTCCGCCAGGTGGGCGATGGCTTCCTCGCTCTTGAGCACCAGCACATCACCCTGCAGCGCATCCAGCACCACTTCCGAGGTATTACCGATCAACGCCCCGGAAATCCCTGTGCGGCACACCGTGCCTATCACTGTCACCACTGCATCGAGCTTCTGTTCGGTATGTGGAATCAACACATCCGCCGGCCCTTCGGCCACATGCAGGCACTCTTCGCTGATGCCGTATTCGATCTGGAACGCCTTGCACGCTTCACGGTAGCGCTTTTCGATCGTATCGCTCAGCTGGTACGTCGGGTCCGCCGCTGACAGCATCGGCGAGGGGTGGGCGCTGATGACATGCAGTTCTCCCTTGGCCAGTTTGGCAATCTCGAAGCCGTGGTCGATGATGCTGGCATGCAGGCGGCGGTGGTCTTCGTCCTGGTTGCCCACGTCCACCGCCGCCAGGATCTTGCCCCCGGTCCACGGCCGCTCGCTCTTGACCATCAGCACGGCACACGGGCATTGGCGCAGCAGCTTCCAGTCGCTGGGGGTAAGCAGGGCCTTTTTCAGCGGGTTGTCCGGACGGTGATCCTTGATCACCAGTTCGCAGCCTTCGGCCTGCTGTACATGGATGATGGTGTCGTGCAGGTTGTCGCGCCAGCCCTCTTCATGGGTGACATTGTCGAAGCCGTCATCATGCAACTGGCTGCTCAGCAGGCTCAGCAGCGCACTGTGATCATGCCGTTTGTCGCACATCAGCAAGTGCAGGCGTGCGCCGGTGATGCCAGCGATCAGCTTGGCCCGCGTAAGCGCCCGGCTATGGGCGTGTGTGGGGTCGAGGACGACGAGGATGCTGCGGACGGCTTGCATGGGCGTTAACTCCCTTCGATGATGGCGACCAGTGCCTGACTATAGTCGGCGCTTTCCCCTCCAGCGCTTGATGTACATCAAGCATAGTCACTGGCGTCGCCAGCCGCCGCCGGTATAATCGCCGACCCTGCCTGTTCTGTGTGGTTGCACGCTTATGTCCCTGATCCCCGAAATCGACGCCTTTCTTGGCTGCCCGACGCCAGACGCCTGGATCGAAGCGGCGCTCGCCGACCAGGAAACCCTGCTGATCGACCACAAGAACTGCGAGTTCAAGGCCGCCAGCACGGCCTTGAGCCTGATCGCCAAGTACAACACTCACCTTGATCTGATCAACATGATGTCGCGCCTGGCCCGCGAGGAGCTGGTGCATCACGAACAGGTGTTACGCCTCATGAAGCGTCGCGGTGTGCCGTTGCGCCCGGTGTCGGCGGGGCGTTATGCGTCAGGGTTGCGCCGGCTGGTGCGCGCCCACGAGCCGGTCAAGCTGGTGGATACGCTGGTGGTGGGGGCGTTCATCGAGGCGCGCAGCTGTGAACGTTTTGCCGCGCTGGTGCCGCATCTGGATGAAGAACTGGGCCGCTTCTACCACGGGCTGCTGAAAAGCGAAGCGCGCCACTACCAGGGCTACCTGAAACTGGCGCACAACTACGGAGACGAGGCGGACATCGCCCGCCGCGTCGAGCTGGTGCGCGCTGCGGAAATGGAGCTGATCCAGTCACCAGACCAGGAACTGCGCTTCCACAGCGGCATCCCGCAGGCTTTGGCCGCCTGATGTGCACCAGGCGGCGCAGGCCTTAATGGCGCCGACCCAGCAACAGCCCCACTACCAGCCCGAGGCCGGCGGAAATGGCAACGGTTTGCCAGGGGTGGCCGCCGATGTAGTCCTGGGTGGCGTCCACCACCGGTTGCGCCTTGCTGCGCACGTTGCTGGCCGCCTGGCGAGCCTGACGAAGTTTCAGGCTTACCTGGGCGCGCAGCGTCTCTGCTTCTTCGCCGACCAGGGCGGCACTGTCGTTCAGCAGTTTTTCCGATTCTTCTATCAGCGATTGCAGTTCGCTGAATACCTGGTCCTTGATCTGATCGCTGTCCGTCAGCGTGGCGTTTTTCCGGGCCATGAACTCGTCCTCGTCAATGGGAGTGTGAACAATGGATGCCGCCACGTCGGGAAAGTTGCGGCGGCTTTCCGATGATGGGTTGCCTGGGTGTAAGATAGCGGCCATTTTCAAACCTGCAGGTAACTTCATGAGTTTCAATCTGGCCAACATGAGCTTCGAGGAACGGGCGCAGATCGAGGCAGAGAAGGCCCGGCTGTTCGAGATGTGGCAGAACAACCTGGGCAAAGCCAAGGGCGAAGCCGCCCGGCTGATTGCCGAAAAGCCACGGCGCAAGGGCAAATGGGCCGAGTGGGTGCGCGCCGAACTGGACGGCATGACGCCGCCTGAATACGCCAGCATGGTGCGCAGCGAAGTCAACAAGCTGATGGCCGCAGCCAGCGCCAACCGCTGAGCACTCCCGCTTGGCGCTTACCAGTAGGTGCCCTTGGGCAGGTCCAGCCTGCCTTCATCGGTAAAGCGCACGGTCCCCAGCGGCCCGCCGGCCAGTTTGCCGCGCAGCTTGTAGGGCAGCCCCTGCAGCGAATCCAGCTTGCCCAGCCCATAGGCCTGGCGAAGGAAGGAAAACGCCGTGATGCTGACCGGCACCACGATCACCGCTTCGTCGTAACGGCCAATGTGCCCCTGCTGGTCGCTGACCCCGGCGGCCAGCGGCTGGCCGTTCACTTCCAGGTTCAAGGCGATGCCGTTGTAATCGATCGGCGCCTCATTGGGGTTTTGCACCCGCATTTTCACCGCCATGCGCAGTTCCAGCTCCTGCCCGGGCAGTGGTTCGATGCCGATCACGCTGATGTTCACCGGGTCACGTGGCTGGAACAGCGCACAGGCCGCCAGGCCACAGGCCAGCAGCAGGACCAGGAACAGACGGGTATAGCGGTACAGACAGGCAGTCATGGGCTGTGACCTTGCCGGAGTGGAGCTGGCAGTGTGGCAAATGCGCGTCGACGTTGAAAGTATCGGTTGATATGAAAGATACTGTTTCTCATTAACGCCCGATAACCTCTCTTACTGGCTGTTCCCCAATCATGCTGACTTCACCCATGTCGGGCCTGCTGGCAAGTTTCCAGGAGCACTACGACGACCTGCTGCAGTTTCTGACGCGACGCATGAGCGACCGCCAGCGCGCGGCCGACGTGGCGCAGGAAACCTACCTGAAGCTGGTGAACATCGACGAGCAGGCAGTGCCTGTGTTGCACGCGCGCAGTTTCATCTTCCGCGTGGCCGGCAACCTGGCAATTGACGCCTTGCGCCGTGAGCAACGCATCGCCGCCAGCCACGACGACAGCGACGGAGCCTGTGAGGTGGCCTGCCCGGCGCCAGCACCCGAGGCGGCGTTGCTGGCCCGTGAGCGCTTGCAGATTCTTGACCAGGCGCTGTTGCAGTTACCGGACAATGCCCGCCAGGCGCTGTTGCTCAACCGTGTCGAGGGCCTGACCCAGAAGCAGGTCGCTCAACGCCTGGGGGTTTCCGAGAGCATGGTGGCGAAGTACATCGGCCAGGCCCTGCGCCATTGCCGCGGCCGACTGAAACAGGCGGGTGTGGCGGCATCGGTGGTATTGCTGGTCGCCGCGGTGGCGGGTTGGCAGCAAGCCCCGATGCTGCTGGCCGATTATCACACCGCCGTGGGCGAGCGGCAGGTCATTACCCTGACAGATGGCACACGGGTGACGCTGAACAGCGCCAGTGCCTTGAGCGTGGCGTTCAACGAGCATGAGCGGCGTGTGGTACTCGATGCGGGTGAGGCACTGTTCGAGACCGCCGATGATTCACGACCGTTTGTGGTCGATACGGCCGGTGCGCGGGTGCAGGGCAATGCCGCCACCTTCAGCGTGCAGCGCGATGGCCACGTCGTGTTGGCTCGCGGTGAAGCCAGGGTGGGTGAACATCAACTGGCGGTGGCGGCCGATGCCGTCACGCAGATGGCCTGGCAGCGGGGCAAGCTGATCTTCAACGGCAAGCCGCTGGGGCAGGTGCTGACGGAGCTTGAGCGTTACCGGCATGGGCGCATTGTGTTGTCCGACAGCAAGCTGGCTGCGATGGAGGTGAGCGGGGTGTTCGACCTGGATGAACCTGAGGCCCTGTTGCGGACGTTGGAGCAGCGGTATGGCCTGAAGGTGACCTACCTGCCGTGGTTGGCCGTAGTGCATTGATGAGCTTGTACCGTCCTCTTGGCGGGCAAGCCCGTTCCTGCACAGGTCGCACGATATTCAGGCGGGCGCAGTCGTTGTAGGAGCGGGCTTGCCCGCGAAGAGGCCGGACAGAAATAAAAATATTTTTCATTTGGCACTGCAAGTTCCTGCAAGCCAGATCGTCGTAGTGAGACTGATCAGCAACCCATTCTCATTTACGACTTGTCAGGAAGCTCATTCGTGCCTCTGATGCTCAAGCCCTTGCACCGCCGTCGCGGTTCTTTTCACCATGCCTTGATGTCTTGCAGTGCCTTGGCCTTGTTGTTCGGTCCCCTGCACGCAGGGGCCGCGACGACCGCCGAACAGACCCAGATGCAAGCTCGCCAGGTCCAGCTCGACCTGCCAGCCCAACCACTGGACCAGGCGCTGACCACCTTCGCCGACCAGGCCGGCCTGCACCTGCTGTACACCACGGGCGATGTCGCCGGCCAGGTCAGCCCGGCGTTGCAGGGTAACTACAGTGTCGAGCAGGCCCTGCAGCAGTTGCTGGCCGGCAGCGGCATGAGCTGGCAGTTCAGCGAGGCTCGCACCGTCACCCTGCGCAAGGCCGAGGCCGCGCCGCAGGCGGTCAACCTCAAGCCGATCGAAGTCAGCGTAGCCTCGCGCACCAGCACCGCCATCAGCGAAATCCCCGGGACCGTCTGGGTGGTCGAGCAGCAGCAATTGCGCGAGCAGATCGACAGCGGCGTCAGCCTGAAGGAAGCCATCGGCAAGCTGGTGCCGGGCCTTGACCTGGCGCCGGAAGGGCGCACCAATTACGGCCAGAACATGCGCGGGCGCAACGTGCTGGTGATGATCGACGGGGTCAGCCAGAACAGCTCACGCGGCCTGTCGCGCCAGTTCGACAGCATTTCGCCGTTCAACGTCGAGCGCGTCGAAGTGCTGTCTGGCGCCAGCGCCATCTACGGCGGTGGTGCCACCGGCGGCATCATCAACATCGTGACCAAGAAGGGCGAATCCGGCCCGGCGCGCTTCGAGACCCAGCTGGGGGCCAGCAGCGGTTTCAACAACAGCGACGACCTGGCTACGCGCTTCGCCCAGTCGGTCAGCGGCGGCAACGAGCGGGTCAATGCCCGGTTGGGCGTTTCCGGTGAGCAGAACGAAGCCTTCTACGATGGTGCTGGCGACCAGATCTTCATCGACAACACCCAGACCGACCTGCAGTACAACCGCACCATCGACGTACTCGGTACCTTGGGCCTGCAGCTGAACGACCAGCAGAGCCTCGACCTGTTGGCCCAGTACTACGACTCGGGAAACCACGGCAGCACGGGTATCTACTTCCCCAACCTGAACTACAACGCGCCATCCGACCTGGAAGACGCCGAGCTGCGCAGCGGTTATTCATCGGACCTGGAGCCGCGTACGCGGCGCCTGCTGCTCAATGCCAATTACCACCACACCGACGTGCTGGGCCAGGACTTCTACCTGCAGGCCTCGTACCGCAAGGAAGACGACAACTTCTACCCGTTCCCGTACTACAACCGTGCCACACCCACCGGCTCGCGCGGGGTGTACTTTGCCGCCTCGCAGCAGAACTTCGAGGTCACCAGCCTCAAGGGCCTGTTTGCCAAACAGTGGGATACGCTGAAGCTGACCTACGGCGTTGATCTGGATCGTGAGCGCTTCAACGCCGAGCAGACCACCTTCAACGCCCAGACCTCGTCCGAGTCGGGTGGCCTGGAGCTGGAAAAAGAAAGCAAGGCCGCACGCTACCCCAGCTACCGGGTGGATGGTGTGTCGGTGTATGCCCAGCTGGACTGGCATGCCACCGACAACCTGACATTGTCCGGTGGTGCCCGGCGGCAGCAGATGGACGTTGATGTCAGCGACTTCAAGGGTGTGCCAGGTGGCAGTAACGACTATCAGGTCAACCTGTTCAACGTCGGTGCCATCTACGACTTCAAGAACGGCCACCAGGTGTGGAGCAACTATGGCGAAGGCTTCGACCTGCCTGACCCGGCCAAGTACTACGGCAAGCCGGGCCTGAGCGTGGCCGATAACCCGTTGGCGGGTATCAAGAGCCGCCAGGTGGAATTGGGCTGGCGCTATGCCGACCTGGACTGGGATGCACAGGCAGCGCTGTACTACATCTGGTCGGACAAGATCATCAACGTCGATTCGCAAACGCTGACCATCGATGTGGAAGATCAGAAAAGCCGCGACTTCGGCTTTGAAGGAGCACTGACCCGGCACTTCCAGACCGGCTGGGAAGCTGGCGGCACATTGCACATGACACGCTCCGAGGAAGAGGCCACCGACGGCGGCTGGATCAAGCGCGATGCCCGTTATGCTTCGTTGTCCAAGGCCACCGCGTTCGTCGGCTGGAAGGCCGATGGGCGCAGTGCGCGGTTGCAGGCCAACCATGCCTTCAGCCTGAAGGACGATGCCGATCACGAGATTGATGGCTACACCACCTTCGACCTGCTGGGCAGCCAGGACACCGGTTTCGGCACCTTCAGTGCCGGTATCCAGAACTTGCTGGACAAGCAGTACAGCACGGTATGGGGACAGCGTGCGACGTTGTTCTATTCGCCGACCTACGGGCCGGCCTACCTGTATGACTACCAGGGGCGTGGGCGGACCTACACGCTGAGCTGGAGCATGGCTTACTGATTGTGGTGGCCTGAACGGGCCTGTTCGCGGGTAAACCCGCTTGCTCCTACCACAGCGCCGTCTTCAGACGTTGTGAGCCCCTGTAGGAGCGGGTTTACCCGCGAATACGGTGGTGGCGGCGACGGTGAACGGCAGGTTGAAATTGGCCAGCAGGGCCGGCCTCTTCGCGGGTAAACCCGCTCCTACACGACGGCCTGTGCCCAGCCACCGACCTGTGTCCACCCCCGATCCGGCGTAGGAGCGGGTTTACCCGCGAATACGGTAGCGGCGGCAACGGTGAACGCCTGGTGGAAATTGGCCAGCAGGGCCGGCCTCTTCGCGGGTAAACCCGCTCCTACACGACGGTGCCTGTGCCCAGCCACCGACAGGTGTCCACCTCCGATCCGGCGTAGGAGCGGGTTTACCCGCGAAGGGGCCGGTTCAGGCAAACGCCGCCAGCAAATCCTGCGCAAATACATGGGCTGCCTCGCCAACCCCCTGTGCCCGGTGCCGGGCCAGGGTAAACGGCACCTCAAAATCAAGCGCAGGGTCCAGCGCCCATAACAGTCCTTCGGCCTCCCAGGCCTGTGCACAATGGCATGGCAAGTAGCCAATATGCCGCCCAGACAGCATGAACGTCAGCACGCTTTCGATCTGCTCCGCCACTGCCGTGCTGCGTCTGCTCTGGAACGGTTCGCCCCCTTTGAGAAAACGGTACGGATGGCGCACTTGGTCCATGTCCAGCAACCGCTCAAGCCCAACATCCGTTTCGCCGTACAGCACATGCCCCCTGCCGCAATACAGCCGCTGCCGCTCCGCGAACAAGGGCTGGTAATCAAATGCCGCCTGGTTGCCGGAAAAGTAGCTGATGGCATAGTCCAGCCGCTGCTCCAGCAAC
The DNA here is from genome assembly GCF_054611535.1 of Pseudomonas sp. VEM90. NCBI lineage: Bacteria > Pseudomonadati > Pseudomonadota > Gammaproteobacteria > Pseudomonadales > Pseudomonadaceae > Pseudomonas > Pseudomonas sp. VEM90. The sequence continues at coordinate 86,298 of NZ_JBTRAR010000019.1, forward strand.
AGCCGTTCCAGCTCCGCCGGCGGTGCACTGACTAGCTCCAGTTGCACCGATTCCTCTCGCCTGCGAAATGCCGCAATGGCCGCCGCCAGTTTCAGGCTCACCGCCTTGTCCTGATTTTCCGCCATGCCGATGCGCACAGTTCCCAGCAGCCGCCCGGCAACGCCGTTGGCCTGCTGGCGAAACTGCTCGATGTTCAGCAGTAGCCCACGCGCCGCGTCCAATAGCAGTTCACCTTTTTCCGTCAGGCGAAAACCACCTTTGCCGCGGCTGCACAGGCGGTAACCCAAGCGTGCCTCCAGTTGCGCCATGCGCTGGCTGATGGTGGGCTGGCTCAGGCCCAGCACGCCTTGAGCGGCGCTGAAGCCACCTGCCTCGACTACAGTGACGAACAGCCGCAGCAGGTGCAGGTCGGGATCGTGCACTTGTCCCAGCATTACATTGCTCCTGGTGAATGTCAGCTTTTCAAACTTGCCATTGGTGCAATGTAACCCGGCTGGCATGCTCGCGGCATCCACCCATTTACCGAGGTGTCCGCCATGCGTCGATCGTTGTGCCTTTTGTCTCTGGTTCTGGCCCTGCCGCTGCAGGCCGAAGAAAAGGTCGTCAACCTCTACAGTTGGGCCGATTACGTTGCCCCGCAAACCCTGCAGCGCTTCGAACGGGAAACCGGCTACAAGGTGCGTTACGACACCTTTGACACCCCCGAGGTACTGGAAACCAAGCTGCTGACTGGTGGTAGCGGCTATGACGTGGTGGTGCCGTCATCCACCGTGCTGGCCCGGGCGCTCAAGGCCAATGCCCTGCAACCGCTGGATGCTCAGGCCATGCCTGGCTACGGCAACCTCGACAAGGACCTGCTGGGCAAACTGGCCGAGGTTGACCCCGGCAACCGCCATGCTGTGCCGTACACCTGGGGCACGCTGGGCCTGGGGGTAAATGTGGAGGCGGTACGCCAGCGCCTTGGCGATGTACCGCTGGACAGCCTCGACCTGTTGTTCAAGCCCGAGTACGCCGCCCGCCTGAAGGGTTGCGGCATCGCTATACCCGACTCGCCCCAGGAGGTGATCGGCGTAGCCCTGAACTACCTGGGCAAGGACCCTTACAGCCAGAACAAGGGTGATCTGGCCGCCGTGCAGAACCTGCTCAGCCAGTTGCAGCCGTCGATCAGCTACGTCGCCAACGGCCGGCAGATCAACGATCTGGCCAATGGCAGCGTGTGCCTGGCGCTGACCTACAACGGTGATGCAGCGATGGCCGCCGACCAGGCCCGTCGTGCCGGCAAGCCGTTCGAGGTGATCTACCGCATCCCCCGCGAAGGCACGCTGGTATGGCAGGACAACCTGGTCATCCCCAAGGACGCCCCACACCCCGAGGCCGCCCGGGCGTTCATCGCCTTCATGCTCAAGCCAGAGTCGGTGGCAGCGCTGACCAACACGCTGTTCTTCGCCAACGCCAACCAGGCTGCCACACCGCTGGTGGACGAAGCGGTGCGCAACGACCCGGATATCTATCCGTCGGCCGAGGTGCGTCAGCGCCTGTATGCCGACCGCAGCATGGCCCTGGCCGACCTGCGCCAACGCAACCGTCTGTGGACCGCCTTCCGCAGCCGGCAGTAGCCCATGACAATCAAGGAGCCCGACCGTGGACCAAGCCGCAAGCAACGACCAGGCAATTACCCGCGATAGCCTGTATGGGACCGCCGCAGAAAGCACCTACGCCGGTGTTGTCAGTTTTTCCCGCCGCCGCTACAGCCGCGACTTGCGCGGTGTGGATGTGGTGGTCAGCGGTGTGCCGTTCGACACGGCCACCAGTAACCGCCCCGGCGCGCGCTTCGGCCCGCGGGCGATCCGTACTGCCTCGGTCCAGCAGGCCTGGGCCCGCCACTGGCCGTGGGCGTTCGACCCGTTCGACCACCTGGCGGTGATCGACTATGGTGACTGCCCCTTCGACAGCGGCACGCCGCAGTCGGTACCGGACAGCATCGAGGCCCATGCCGAGCATATTCTGCAGGCGGGTTGCGCCATGCTCACCCTCGGTGGCGATCACTTCATCAGCTACCCGCTGCTCAAGGCTCACGCCCGCCGCCATGGCCCGCTGGCGCTGATCCATTTCGATGCGCACAGTGACACTTGGCCGGACGAGGCGGGCAAGCGCATCGACCACGGCACCATGTTCTGGCATGCCGCCCGCGAAGGCCTGGTTGACCCGGCCCACTCGGTGCAGATTGGCCTGCGCACGACCAATGACGACAGCCAGGGTTTTGCCATTCTCGATGCTCGGCAGGTGCACCGCCAGGGCACAGAGGCGGTGATTGCGGCGATTCGCCAGCGGGTGGGCGAGCGGCCGGTGTACCTGACCTTCGACATCGACTGCCTCGATCCGGCCTACGCGCCCGGTACCGGAACACCGGTGTGTGGCGGGCTGAGCACGGTGCAAGCGCTGGAGATTCTGGGGGGGCTGCGTGGCATCAACCTGGTAGGCATGGACTTGGTGGAAGTGGCGCCAGCCTATGACCATGCCGATATCACCGCGTTGGCCGGGGCAACCCTGGCCATGGAGATGCTGTGCCTGTATGCGGCGCGGCACAAGGTGGACAACGGCCAGTAGATTTTGCGGCCATTCGCGGGCAAGCCCGCTCCCACACGTGTCTCACAGGCCAGAAATCTGTGGGTGACCGTGGGAGCGGGCGCGCCCGCGAATGGCTGCAAAGCAGCCCTCCGAGGCCCATACTGAAACATCAGGAATCATCTCCACCCGCATTCACACTTTTGCCGCGAACCCCTCGCGCCTTAGGCTATCAAATCCACCAGGCGCGGCATTTTCGTACAGGAGGTGAAGCATGACCCCGACATTGCCCATCCTGGCCCTCGGCCTGGCCTTGTGCCTGCCCGCGCACGCGGCGGCGCAGCAGCCCGTGCCACGTGCTGCCGGCAACAACAACCCTTACAACAGCCCGATCCAGCGGGCCAACCCCAACAGCCGTCAAGGCAGCATGCCGCCTGCGCCACCGGTACGTGGCCCATCCACCGCCCCGTACCAGCGCCCACCCACCCTGGACAATCGTGGCATCGGCAATGGCGACAACCTGCGCCGCCAGCAGCAAACCCCGAACCTGGAACCCACCCGGCCACCGCGCGACAACCCACGTGCGCCTTAAGCCCACTTGAAAGGAATCCGGCATGCTACGAACACCCTGGCTGGCCAGCCTGACGGCCGCCGCGCTATTGCCCTTGTGGGCGCATGCGGCGGCCGAACAGCGGTTTCCCAGCGAAGAAGGTACCTTGACCGTCAGCACGCTTGCCGATGGCCTGCGCAATCCCTGGGCACTGGCCTTCCTGCCCGGCGGCAAGGACATGCTGGTGACCGAGCGCGCCGGCAACCTGCGGCTGGTCAATGCCGAAGGCAAGGTCGGCCCGTCGATCAGCGGTGTACCCAAGGTCTGGGCCGAGGGCCAGGGCGGCTTGCTGGATGTGGCGCTGTCACCGGAGTTCGGCAAGGACCGCACCGTCTACCTGTCCTACGCCGAGGAGGGCAGTGACGGCAAGGCCGGAACTGCGGTCGGCCGCGGGCAGCTGTCCGAAGACCGCGCCCGGCTGGAGAACTTCACCGTGATCTTTCGCCAGCAGCCCAAGCTGTCGGTGGGTAACCACTTCGGCTCGCGGCTGGTGTTCGACCGCGACGGCTACCTGTTCATCGCCCTGGGCGAGAACAACCAACGCCCCACTGCCCAGGACCTGGACAAGTTGCAAGGCAAGGTCGTGCGTATTCTGCCGGACGGCGAAGTGCCCAAAGACAACCCCTACGTCGGCAAGGACAACGTGCGCCCGGAGATCTGGTCATACGGCCACCGTAATCAGCAAGGTGCCGCGCTCAACCCCTGGACCGGCCAGCTGTGGACCCATGAACACGGCCCGCGCGGGGGGGATGAAATCAACATTCCAAAGCCTGGCAAGAACTATGGCTGGCCGATTGCGACCCACGGCATCAACTACTCGCTGCTGCCCATCCCCGAGGCCAAGGGCGAGCATGTGGACGGCATGGTCGACCCGCACCATGTCTGGGAAAAGTCACCGGGTATCAGCGGCATGGCGTTCTACGACAGCCCGGCGTTCAAGGCCTGGGACCACAATCTGTTCATCGGTGCGTTGGCCACTCAGGAATTGATCCGCTTGCAACTGGACGGCGACAAGGTGGTGCATGAAGAGCGGTTGCTCGGTGACCTGAAGGCGCGTATCCGTGATGTGCGGCTGGGGCCGGATGGGTACCTGTATGTACTGACGGAAGACAAGGATGGCGCGCTACTCAAGGTCGGCCTGACCGACTGACGCGCTCCTGCACCGAGGGTGGCAGTCGGGTAGAATGCGGCCATGGCCATCGACCCCCAAACCCTCTACCAGCAAGCCCTGAGCACTCAGGGCTACGTTGCTGACCCCGCCCAGGCCCGCGTCGTCGAGGCCTTGCAAGGCTGCTTCCAGTCCCTCGAGCAGGGCCGCCCCACCCAGGGCCTCTACCTCTGGGGCCCGGTCGGGCGCGGCAAGACCTGGCTGATGGATCAGTTCCACCAGTGTCTGCGCATACCGAGCCGGCGCCAGCACTTCCACCACTTCATGGCCTGGGTGCATCAGCGCCTGTTTCAGCTCAACGGCACCGCCGACCCGCTGCTGGCCCTGGCGGCAGAGCTGGCGCGGCAAATCCGCGTGCTGTGCTTCGACGAACTGTTCGTCAACGACATCGGTGATGCGATCATCCTCGGCCGCCTGTTCCAGGTATTGTTCGATCAGGGTGTGGTGATCGTCGCCACCTCCAACCAGCCACCCGAGCAGCTCTACCGCGATGGCTTCAACCGCGAGCGGTTCCTGCCGGCCATCGCTGCCATTGGTCGTCACATGCAGGTACTGCCAGTAGTGGGCGAGCAGGATCACCGCCTGCACCCCGGTGAAGCGCGGCAGCGCTATTGGGTAGCCGAGGCGGAGCAGGCCAGCCAGTTGGGCAAGGTGTTTCGCCAGCTCAGCCCTGAAGATACCGGCACTGATCAGCCTTTGGTTATTGGCTCAAGGCACATTCAAGTCGTGCGGCGCAGTGAGCAGGCTATCTGGTGTCGTTTCACCGATCTGTGCGATCAACCCCTGGCGGCCATGGAGTTCATGGCCTTGTGTGACCGTTTTTCCTCGATTCTGGTATCCGGCATTCCGGCGCTGGGCGGGGAGCAGCGGGCGGGGCGTATTGCCCGTGGCACCGAAGATGGCGCGGCGAGGGTAGTGGCGGGCGACCGTGAACTGCCTGCGCTGTCGCCCAAGGACGATGCGGTTCGCCGTTTCATCGCCCTGGTCGACGAATGCTATGACCGCCGGGTGGCGTTGTACCTGGAGGCACAGGTGCCGCTCGATGCGCTCTACACTCAAGGTTATCTGGCGTTCCCGTACCAGCGTACCCTGAGCCGGCTGCGGGAGATGCAACTGCAACGCTTCGCCTGAAAAGGAGCCGACCATGCAGCCGTTATCGCATCATCTGCTGACCCAGGCCTATAACAATGGCTGGGCCAATCACCGCCTGTACAAGGCCTGCCTGCAACTGACCCAGGACGAGTTCGTCGCCCCGCGTTGCAGCTTCTTCCCGTCGATCAAGGCCACCCTCAACCATTTGCTGACGGTGGATTGGTTCTACCTGCATATGCTGGAGTGCGAGCAGCGCGGCGAGCAGCCCGATGCCGACGGCGAACGCTTTTTCGACCCGGAACAGCCGTTTGCCACCTGTACCGACCTGCATGCCGAGCAGGCCCAGGCTGACCACCGTTTGATCGCCTACTGCCGGGGGCTGAGTGATGGCGACCTGGGCCGCTATGTGAGCGTCGTGCGGCCTGATCGGGTGCAACGCGAGCAGCGGCTGCGTTTGCTGGCGCATCTGTTCGAACATCAGGTGCATCACCGTGGGCAGGTGCACGCGATGCTCAGTGATACAGCGGTCAGGCCGCCGCAGCTGGATGAGTTTTTCTGCGAGGAAGAGGCCGAGTTGCGGGCGGGCGACTTTGCCGAGCTGGGCTGGACAGAAGCGCTGGTCTGGAACGTGTAGAGGAACCCTGTGGCAGCAGCGGGCTTGCGCAAAATTCCAAAGCCTGTGCGCTCCCACGGGGGACCAATCATTGGCTCACTTGCCCAGCCATTCGACCAGGGTGCGATTGAACCGCACCGGTTCCTCGATTTGCGGCGCATGCCCCATGCCTTCGAAGGTGATCAGCTCACCTTTGGGTATCAGCTCGGCCACCTGCGGCCCCAACTCTGCATACTTGCCCAGCTTGGCCTTCAACTCCGGCGGCGCGATATCGCTGCCGATGGCCGTGGTGTCCTTGTCGCCGATCAGCAGCAGGGTCGGCATCTGCAGGTGCTTGAACTCATGGTACACCGGCTGGGTAAAGATCATGTCGTAGATCAGTGCCGAGTTCCACGCCACCGCTTCATGCCCGGGCCCTTTGTTCAGGCCCACCAGCATCTGCACCCAGCGTTCGTATTCAGGCTTCCAGCGCCCGACGTAATAGGTTTTGCGTTCATAGGCGCGTACGCCTTCGGCATCCAGCTTGAGCTCGCGGGCATACCACTGGTCCACGGTGCGGTAGGGCACGCCGAGGGCTTTCCAGTCTTCCAGACCGATCGGGTTGACCATTGCCAGGCGTTCCACCTGCTGGGGGTACATCAGCGCATAGCGGGTGGCGAGCATGCCGCCGGTGGAGTGACCGAGCACAATGGTTTGCTTCACACCCAGCCGTTCGAGCAGGGCATGGGTGTTGTCGGCCAGTTGCTGAAAGCTGTACTGGTAATGCGCCGGCTTGCTCGACGTACAGAAACCGACCTGGTCGGGGGCGATGACCCGGTAGCCGGCCTTGCTCAGGGCGTCGATGGTGGTTTCCCAGGTGGCGGCGCAGAAGTTCTTGCCGTGCATCAGCACCACGCTGTGGCCATTGGCCTGGCCTTGGGCGGGCACGTCCATGTAGCCCATCTGCAGGGCCTGGCCTTGGGAGGTGAAGTCGAAATGCTTGAGTGGGTGCGGGTAGCTGAAGCCTTCGAGCTGGGGGCCGTAGGTCGGCGACTCGGCAGCGATGGCCGAACTGCTGGCAAGGCAGGCCAGGGCAAGGGCGGATGCGCGCAGCATGGGGGTACTCCGTGTAGGGCCGGGTTGATTGGGGCGACTGTAACAGCCAGTGGACCACGCGAAACCTGAAAGGTGTTACCAGGCGTGAAACCAGCCTAGGGTAATCATCGCAAGCACTGCATAGCGGCCAGCCTTGGCCAGGGTCACCAGCAACAGGAAGCGCCAGAACGGCTCACGCATGATCCCGGCGATCAGCGTCAGCGGGTCGCCGATTACCGGCATCCAGCTGAGCAGCAGCGACCATTGCCCCCAGCGTTGGTAGCGCTGCTGCGCACGCGCCAGCTGGGCAGCGCTGAAAGGAAACCAGCGTTTGTCGCGCAGGTGCTCGATGGCCCGGCCCAGCAGCCAGTTGACCACCGAGCCGAGCACGTTGCCCAGGGTGGCTACCAGCAGCAGGATGGCCCATGCCTCGGGCTGGCGCAGTAACAGACCGACCAGCACGGCCTCTGATTGCAGCGGTAGCAGGGTGGCGGCACCAAAGGCGCTGAGAAACAGCGCCCCCAGGCTGAGCATCAGTAGTTGGCGACCACGGTGTCCTGGCCATTCTGGGTCACCCCGATGACCTGGTAGGCATCCTTGTGGTCACCCATCTCCATGCCGGGCGAGCCCATGGGCATGCCCGGTACCGCCAGGCCCTTGAGGTCGTTGCGCTTGGCCAGCAGGCGCACCTGCTCGGCCGGCACGTGGCCTTCGACAAACTTGCCGTCGATCACCCCGGTGTGGCACGACGCCAGGCGCGGCGCCACGCCCAGGCGTTGCTTGACGGCGCTCATGTTTGGCTCGACGTGGTCATTGACGATAAAACCGTTGTCACGCAGGTGACTGATCCAGGCCTTGCAGCAGCCGCAGTTGGGATCGCGGTAGACGTCGATGGTCTCGGCGGCCTGGGCCAGGCCGGTGACGGCCAGCAGGCTCAGGGTCAGCAGGTGTTTGCGCAGCATGGTGAAGCACTCCTTTAAAAACGCAGGCGGATACCGGCGACCAGGCGGGTCTGGCCCAGGTCTTCGCCGTCTTCGCGGGCCTGGCTGGCACGCGAGCCGTGCAGGCGGTTGAAACTGAGCCCTACGTAGGGGGCGAAGCCGCGCGTGATCTCGTAGCGCAAGCGCAGGCCCACCTCGCTGTCGGCCAGCCCCGCGCCTTGCTCGCGCCCGGCGTCGTTGCGCCCGTAGAGGTTGGCCTCCAGGGTCGGCTCCAGTATCCAGCGGTTGGTCAGCAGCATAGCGTAAGCGGCTTCCAGACGCAGCGCGGTCTGTTGCCGTTCGCCTGCATAGGCGGTGGCTTGCAGCTCCAGGCCATACAACGGTGTGCCCTGGATGCCGAGGGCGGCCCAGGTTTGGCCACTGGCAGGCTTGAAGTCCTGGCGTACGCCGGCCACCAGTTCCCACCACGGGCTCACGGCATGGCCCCACAGCGCCTGCAGCTCGGCCTTGTGGGTCTTGCCCTGTTCGCGTTCGCCTTCGGTGCGCAGCCACAAGCGGTCGATATCGCCGCCGACCCAGGCGGTGGCGTTCCAGTTCAGGGCGCTGCTGCTCTCGAAATTCTGGTATTCGAGCTTGTCCACGATCACTGCCCAGTTCAGCGCCCGGTCATGCACCTGGTGCCCTGGCAATGGCGGGAATGCGGCGCGGCGGTCGGCGTCGGTGATGGCAGGCAGGGGTGTGCGAGGCTGGCTGAGGGAAGGCTGGCCATGGCCCATGCTTTCATGGTTCATGGGCATGGCCTGATGGCCCATCTGGCCGTGGTTCGTGTGTTCGAAACCCGCGGCCATCGCCCGTTCACTGGCGAGCAAGGTCAGTAGCGTCACGCCTGCCACGATGCTGCGGTTGCGGGTGTCATTCATCGACGCGTACCTCGCGGAGCATGCCGCTCTCCATGTGGTAGAGCAAGTGGCAGTGGTAGGCCCAGCGGCCCAGCGCGTCGGCGGTCACCCGGTAGGCGCGTCGGCTGCCGGGCGGGATGTCGACGGTGTGCTTGCGCACCAGGAACTGGCCATGCTCGTCTTCCAGGTCGCTCCACATGCCGTGCAGGTGGATGGGGTGGGTCATCATGGTGTCGTTGACCAGGGTGATGCGCACGCGCTCCCCGTAGGTCAGCCGCAGCGGTTCGGCGTCGCTGAACTTGATGCCGTCGAACGACCAGGCGAAGCGCTCCATATGGCCGGTCAGGTGCAGCTCGATGTCACGCGATGGCGGGCGGCCGTCCGGGTCGGGGTAGGGGCTGCGCAGGTCGGCGTAGGTCAGCACGCGGCGACCATTGTCACGCAGGCCTATGCCAGGGTCGGCCAGGTTGGGGCGCGGTGCCATGGTCTGCATGTCCACCAGCGGGTTGCCGGTTTCACTGACCGGGTGTTGCTGCATGGCCGGCATGGCGGCGTGGCTCATGCCGGCCATGTTGCCGTGGTCCATGCCCGTCATGGCATCCATGCTGCCGTGGCCCATGTCGTCCATGCTCAGCACCGGGCGCGGGTCGGGGGCTGGCACCGGTGCCTGCAGCCCGGCCGCACGGGCCAGGGTGCCGCGGGCGAAGCCGGTGCGGTCCATGCTCTGGGCGAACAGGGTGTAGGCGGGTTGGTCACCCACGGTCACCAACACGTCGTAGGTCTCTGCCACGGCAATGCGCAGTTCATCCACGCTCACGGGGGTCACCGGCAAACCGTCGGCGGCGATCACCGTCAGCTTCAGCCCAGGGATGCGGAAGTCGAAATAGGTCATGGCTGAGGCGTTGATCAGCCGCAGGCGCACGGTTTCGCCTGGCTGAAACAGGCAGGTGAAGTTGCCTTGCGGTGGTTGGCCGTTGAGCAGGTAGGTGTAGGTGGCGGCGCTGATATCCGCGAGGTCGGTTGGGCTCATGCGCATGCGCGCCCAGGCCGTGCGTTCGGCGACGGTGGGGCTCCAGCCGTTTTCGGCCACGTCCTCGATGAAATCGCCAACCGTGCGCTTGTGGAAGTTGTACGCGTCGGACTGCTTTTTCAGCGTCGCCATCAGTTGCTCCGGCGCCTGGTCTGACCAGTCGCTGAACAGCAGCACATGATCGCGCTGGTAGCGGTGCGTTTCGGGCTCGCGTGGCTCGATCACGATTGCCCCGTATACCCCGGCTTGCTCCTGCAGCCCCGAATGGCTGTGGTACCAGTAGGTGCCGCTCTGGCGCAGGGTGAACTGGTACAGGTAGTCGCCGCCGGGCTCGATGCCAGCGAAGCTCAGGCCAGGCACGCCGTCCATGTTGGCTGGCAGGATGATGCCGTGCCAGTGGATCGAGGTGTCCTGCGCCAGTCGGTTGCGCACGCGCAACGTCACAGTGTCACCTTCGCGCCAGCGCAGTAGCGGGCCGGGCAGGCTGTTGTTGACGGTCAGTGCGGTACGCGGCCGGCCTGTGATGTTGACCGGGGTCTGGCCAATGAACAGCTCGAAATGCTGGCCGGCCAGGTCTCGGCCTTCGGCGGCCTGGGCCAGCGGGCGCCACAGCCCCAGGCCCGCCAGCGTGCTGGCGGCGCCCAGGCCTTTGACAAACGTACGGCGGGAGGGGTTGCGCAACATGGCGTGGCCTCATGCAAAAGAGCCACGATGTTCGCTGCCGCCGGCTGTCAGGTAGCTGAGGTGCACATTACAGTGTTGTCAGCTTGTTGCTTCGTCGATGCGGAGGTCGCGCATCAGCAGGCCGTAGTCGAGGGCAACCTGTTCCGGGATCGGCAGATACACCACATGGCCATCGCCCGGTGCGACCTCGATGGCGTGCTGCTGACGGTTGCACAGGCGGTGCAGGTCGAAGTGGTAGTTACCGCGCGGGGTCATCAGCTCCAGATGGTCGCCCACGGCGAAGCGGTTCTTCACCTTGACCTCGGCCAGGCCGTCGACGCGCACGCCGGTCAGTTCGCCAACGAATTGCTGGCGCTCGGACACCGAGTTGCCGCGCTGGTAGTTCTGGTACTCGTCGTGCACGTGGCGGCGCAGGAAACCTTCGGTGTAACCGCGTTGCGCCAGGGATTCGAGGTTGCCCATCAGGGCGCGGTCGAATGGCCGCCCGGCCACCGCGTCGTCGATCGCCTGGCGATACGACTGCACCGCGCGGGCACAGTAGAAGTGCGATTTGGTGCGGCCCTCGATCTTCAGCGAATGCACACCCATCAAGGCCAGGCGCTCGACGTGCTGGATGGCGCGCAGGTCCTTGGCGTTCATGATGTAGGTGCCGTGTTCATCCTCGAACGCTGGCATTTCAGTGCCGGGGCGGTTGCTTTCCTGTAGCAGGAACACTTGGTCTGTGGGTGCACCCAGGCCCAGGGTGGGCTGCACTTGGCGCACGATGTCACCGGTGGCGTTCTCGGTGGCCGGCGTGGCGTCGTATTTCCAGCGGCAGGCATTGGTGCAGGTGCCCTGGTTGGCGTCACGCTTGTTGAGGTAGCCCGACAGCAGGCAACGGCCGGAATAGGCCATGCACAGGGCGCCGTGCACGAACACTTCCAGCTCCATGCCCGGCACCTGCTGGCGGATTTCCTCGATTTCGTCCAGCGACAGCTCCCGCGACAGGATCACCCGGCTCAGGCCAAGTTGCTGCCAGAACTGCACGCTGGCCCAGTTGACGGTGTTGGCCTGCACCGACAGGTGCACCGGCATCTGTGGGAAGTGCTGGCGCACCAGCATGATCAGGCCGGGGTCGGACATGATCAGCGCGTCCGGGGCCATCTCGATCACGGGTGCCAGGTCCTTGAGGAAGGTCTTGAGCTTGGCATTGTGCGGGGCGATGTTGACCACCACGTAGAAGCGCTTGCCCAGGGCATGCGCCTCCTCGATCCCCAGCGCCAGGTTGGCGTGATCGAACGCGTTGTTGCGCACCCGCAAGCTGTAACGTGGCTGGCCGGCGTAGACCGCATCGGCGCCGTAGGCAAACGCGTAGCGCATGGTCTTGAGGGTGCCGGCGGGGGCCAGCAGTTCGGGCTTGGCAGTAGGGTTCATGTGCGCACCGGGGCAAAAAGGCGGCGATGCTAGGGGGGATGGACAGGGTGCGTATTGATTTGCGTCAAGTGAGCGCGGCACTTTTGTCCAGATGGCGTGCACTAATCACTCATACGCCATTCGAGGAACTGCGATGAACGAAACCGCGCTACAGAACAAAGCCCTGGCAGTACTTTTGGCGCTGGTGACCATTGCCTTCTTCTGGATTCTGCTGCCGTATTACGGCGCAATCTTCTGGGCGGTGATCCTCGGCATCCTGTTCGCCCCGCTGCAGCGTAACTTGCTGATCCGCTGCGGGCGTCGGCGTAACCTTGCCGCAATCACCTCCACGCTGGTGTGCCTGCTTGTGGCGATCCTGCCGGTGATCATCACCAGCGCGCTGCTGGTACAAGAGGGCGCCACGCTGTACCAGCGCATCGAAAGCGGGCAACTGGACATCGCCGGTTACGTCGAGCGCGGCAAGGACATGCTCCCGGCATTCGCCCAGCGTGGCCTGGACAACATGGGCATGGGTAACCTCGACGGGTTGCGTGACAAGATCACCAAGTGGGCAACCCAGGGTAGCCAGGTATTGGCCAGCCAGGCGTTCAGCTTTGGCCAGGGCACGTTCGAGTTCCTGATCAGTTTCGGCATCATGATGTACCTGCTGTTCTTTTTCCTGCGTGATGGCCCGGACGTCGCGCGCCGGGTGCGCATGGCCGTACCGCTGCCCGAACACCAGAAGCGTCGTTTGCAGTTGAAGTTCAATCGTGTGGTGAGGGCGACGGTGAAGGGCAACGTGCTGGTGGCCATTACCCAAGGTGCGTTGGGTGGCTTTATTTTCTGGGTGCTGGACATCCCGAGTGCGCTGGTGTGGGCGGTGCTGATGGCATTTCTGTCGCTGCTGCCGGCGGTGGGCGCGGGCATCATCTGGGCGCCGGTGGCGGCGTATTTCCTGCTGACCGGGGCGATACTGCCAGGGGTGGTGCTTACCGCGTTCGGGGTGCTGGTGATCGGCCTGGTGGATAATGTGTTGCGGCCCATCCTGGTGGGCAAGGATACCCGCATGCCGGACTACCTGATCCTGGTGTCGACCCTTGGCGGGCTGGCGGTGTTCGGCCTCAACGGCTTCGTGATCGGCCCGTTGATCGCGGCGCTGTTCGTCTCCAGTTGGGCGATCTTTGCCGCGACCAAGCCGCAGATGCAATTGCCGTAATAGCGTTCTAGCTCAGGTTTGTCGGTCGTAGGAGCGGGTTTACCCGCGAATAGGCCGGGCCTGCTGGCCAATTTCCACCCGCCGTTCACCGTTGCCGCTGCTACCGTATTCGCGGGTAAACCCGCTCCTACGCCGGATCGGGGGTGGACACAGGTCGGTGGTTGGGCACAGGCCGCGTGTAGGAGCGGGCTCACCCGCGAATAGGCCGGGCCTGCTGGCCAATTTCCACCAGGCGTTCACCGTTGCCGCTGCTACCGTATTCGCGGGTAAACCCGCTCCTACGCCGGATCGGGGGTGGACACAGGTCGGTGGTTGGGCACAGGCCGCGTGTAGGAGCGGGTTCACCCGCGAAAGGGCCGGGCCTGCTGGCCAATTTCCACCCGCCGTTCACCGTTGCTGCCGCCACCGCATTCGCGGGTAAACCCGCTCCTACACAGATTGGTGGCGGACACACATACAGAGAAACCGCAGGTGTCAGAAGGCTTGCGGCATCTCGCCCTTGGCCAGGCGTCGGTTGATGTCGGCAATCACTTCGGGCAGATCGTTGATGGTGTCGATCAGGTAGTGTGGGCGGGAGCCGGCAAACAGTGCATGGATGCGCTGGCGCTCGCTTTCCAGTTTTTCGGCACTCAGCGCTCGGAAGCCTTCCCAGGTCAGGCCCAGGGCATTGCCCGAGCAGACCAGCGCCACGGTCCACATGCCGGCACGGCGGCCTTCAAGAATGCCTGGCACGGTGTCGTCCACCTTCACGCAGGCCGCTACATCGTCAATCCCCAGCGCAATCACGTTGGCCAACGCCTGGGCCGGCCATGGGCGGCCGTTCGGGGTTTCATCGGTGGCCACTACATGGTCGGCTATGTAGCCGTTCTGCGCCGCCAGTTCCACCACCTTGTCCATCACCACTTTCGGGTAGCCCGAGCACGAGCCGATCTTCAGGCCGTCCTGGCGTAGACCGGTGAGGGTGTCCAGCGCACCGGGGATCAGCGCCGAGTGCACGGCGATCTTCTCGATCTGCAGCGGCATGAAGCGGTTGTAGATGGCGGTGACGTCATCATCGGTCGGGGTGCGGCCGAACACCTTGCGGTAGCGCTCGGCAATCTCCGGTACGTCGCACAGGGTGCGGATATGGTCCCATTTGCCCATGCCCATCGGGCCTCGGGCTTCCTCGATGGACACCTGCACGTCGAACTCGGCAAAGGCCTCGACAAAGATCTGGGTGGGGGCGAATGAGCCGAAGTCGACCACGGTGCCAGCCCAGTCGAGGATGGCCGCTTGCAGTTGGGTGGGGTTGTTGTAGTTCATGTGCGCAAGTTCCTGAGTAGGGGTGGGCAAAGCGTCAGATGTCCAGCACTTCCATTTCCCGCAGCACGTCGGCCACGGCGTTCACGGCGGCCTGCATGCCGTCCGCCCCGACCACACCGATACAGCCGACGCGGAAGGTTTCGACCTGGGTCAGCTTGCCCGGGTAGAGAATGAATCCCTTGGCCTTGACCCGCTCGTAGAAGTCCTTGAACTGGTAGCGGGCATCGGTGGGGGCGTGGAAGGTGACGATGATCGGCGCCTGGATTTCGGCGGGCAGAAAACTGCGCAGGCCGATGGCTGCCATGCCGTCGAGCAGCGTCTTGCAGTTGTCTGCGTAGCGCTGGTGGCGGGCCGGAAGGCCACCTTCCTCGTTGTATTGCTGCAGTGCTTCGTGCAGGGCCGCGACAACGTGGGTAGGCGGGGTGAAGCGCCATTGCCCGGTCTTGGCCATGTAGGCGTGCTGGTCGTGCAGGTCCATGGCCAGCGAGTGGGCGTTGCCTTCGGCGGCCGCCAGGGCGTTTTTTTCGGCGAAGACGAAGCCCATGCCGGGTACGCCTTCCAGGCACTTGCCGGAGGCTGCGATCAGCGCTTCGAAGGGGATTTCGCGGGCATCGATCGGCAATGCTCCGAACGAGCTCATGGCATCGATGATCAGGCGCTTGCTATGGCGTTTGATCACCTGGGCGATCTCGGGCAGCGGGTTGAGGATGCCGGTGCTGGTTTCGCAGTGGATCAGCGCCACATGGGTGATGGCCGGGTCTTCGGCCAGCAGCCGGTCGACGTCGGCGGCCGTGGTCGGCTGGTCTTCGGCCGTTTCGAAGGTGCTGTAGGTGCGGCCCAGCACTTTGCAGATCTTCGCCAGGCGCTGGCCGTACGCGCCGTTGATCAGTACCAGAACCTTGCCATCGCGTGGCACCAAGGTGCCGATGGCCGCTTCCACGGCGAAGGTGCCGCTGCCTTGCAGGGGAACGCAGTGGTGGCTGCTGGCGCCGTCGATGATGGCCAGCAGTTGTTCGCAGACGCTGGCAGTCAATTGGTTGAAGTCACGGTCCCAGGAGCCCCAGTCCACCAGCATGGCTTGGCGGGTGCGGATTGATGTGGTCAGGGGACCTGGGGTCAGCAGAATCGGGGCGTTGCTCATTCCGTTATTCCTCGCAAGCGGTGGGCTGAAACTACGGGGCCTAGGTTGCAATTCGCGCTGCCATCAATCAAATTGTTTGTTGTTATCCCAGCTATAAGTCAGGCCGATAAATATGAACCTGTTCCAGCTACGCGCCTTCGACGCCGTGGCCCGTGAGGGCAGCTTTACCCGTGCTGCCGAGCGCCTGTTCATCAGCCAGCCGGCGGTGACCGGGCACGTCAAGGCCCTGGAAGAGCACTACCAGATCACCTTGCTGCGGCGTACCGCACGGCGCGTGGAACTGACCGAAGAGGGCACGCGCCTGGCGGCCATCACCCGCGCCATGTTCGGCCTGGCCGAAGAAGCGCAGGCCATGCTCGAGGCCAACCGCCAGTTGCTGACCGGGCGCCTGGAGGTAGCCGCCGACGGCCCGCACCGGGTCATGCCTATGCTGGCGCTGCTGCGTGAACGGTACCCAGGCGTCACCGTCAACTTGCGCCTGGGCAATGCTCAGGAGACCTTGGCTGCGCTGCTTGGCGAGCATGCCGACGTGGCGGTGCTGACCGAAATCGAGCCGCGCAAGGGGCTGCATCTGCAAACGCTCTGTGAGTCGCGCCTGTGTGCGTTGTTACCCGTGGGGCATGCCTGGGCTAGCGAGCGGGAGGACTTGCCGTTGGCCGCGCTGCACCAACAGATCATGGTGCTGCGCGAACCCAGCTCCACCACGCGGCGCACCTTCGACAAAGCCTGTATCAAGGCGGGGGTGCAACCGCGCGTACTGCTGGAGTTGGACAGCCGGGAGGCAGTAACCGAGGCAGTGGCCTCGCAACTGGGGATTGGCGTTGTTTCTTCCACTGAAGTGGCCAATGATCCCCGGGTGGTGGCACGGCCCTTAGCCGGCGAGGGCCTTGTCAACCAACACGTGATCGGCTGCCTGGAGCGTCGTCGCGAACTGCGCCTGATTCAGGCATTCCTGAGTCTGGCCGCGGGGCTGTGATGGCTGTTTGCTGCGGGGCACCCTAATATGGCCGGCAATCAGCCGACAGGACCGTCGATGAGCGACAAAGACACCATTTCCATGCAACTGGTGCGCGAAGCGCTGTTGCAGACCTGCCCTGCCGGTGAGCCTGACAGTGGCTTGCTGGCCAGGGCGGGCATCGCCGTTGAACAACTGCACCTGCCAGAGGCAAGGGTCAGTGCCGAATCCTATGCCCGCCTGTGGCGCTTGCTGGCCCGGCGCTGCAACGACGAATTTTTCGCGATGGACCCGCGCGGTCTGTGCAGCGGCAGCCTGGCGTTCATGTGCCGTGCCAGCATGGGCCAACCGACCCTGGGCGCAGGCCTGGAAACCTCGCTGGCATTTCTGTCGCTGATGCTTCAAGACATGCAGCCCAGCCTGGTGCGCCAGGAAGGCCTGGCCGAAATTGTCATCAATGAACCGCGTGACGAACCGCGCCGCGCGTTCACCTATTTCACGTTCTGGATGATCGTGCATGGTGTGGCTTGCTGGCTGGCCGGGCGGCGCATCCCGATTCTGAGCATCGATCTGCGTTGTGCCGAACCCCCCTTTTGCGACGACTACCGGGTCATGTTTTCGGAGAACCTGCATTTTGAGCGTCCACGCACACGCATGATCATTGCTTCGCAATGCCTCGACTTGCCCCTGCGCCGCAGCGAGGAGGAGTTGCAGCGTTTTCTGGCCGAAGCGCCGGGCAATATCCTGGTCAAGTACCGTGACCCGGCCAGCCTCGGGCGGCGTATCCGCACCGACCTGTTGCGCCTGGCCCCTGAGCAATGGCCTGATGCTGACAGCCTGGCCCGGCAGCTGTGCCTGTCGCCATCGACCCTGCGGCGGCGCCTGGCAGAAGAGGGGCAGAACTACCAGGGCTTGAAGGACAGCGTACGACGGGAGCTGGCGATCGCCTGGCTAAGCCAGGAAGACGTGGCCATGGGCGAGCTTGCCGAGCGCTTGGGGTTTGCCGACAGCAGCTCGTTCTATAAGGCATTTCGCAAGTGGTTCGGCTGCAACCCAGGGCATTATCGGGCATTGATCCAGGCGCGAGGGGCTGGGCACTGAAGGGCGAACACTTCCCGCTGTAGTGCATTACCGCGCGGGCCCAGAAGGCTTACCGAGCAGGCGCCGATCGAACCCGTTCCCCCTGCATCCTGGTCCGGCATTTGAACAACATGGTTGGCTTCGCCAATAGCTGTGGAACCCACCATGAACATCAACGCTACTGCCCATGACCCATTCATAGGTGCCCGATTACCTGAGTGGCTCAAACGCGCGTCAAGGGGCCAGATCAACACACTGCGCACCACGCTGAACGCGCACCATGCCAACCAGGCACGCTTGAGTGGCCTGACGCTCGAGCTACTGCCGCTCCAGCAGTTTGCCGAGAAACACCTGGCGGCTTTGCTGGATGCACCGTTGCCGGACGGGCAGGTATTTGCCCAGCTCGAATGGCTGCGGGTCGCGCCGCGCTTCGGCACATTGCCAGGTACCTTGCAACAGACATACGCATACAGCCAGACGCGTGAAAATGGGTTACTGCGGCTGATGCGCAACTTTGCTGCGAACACCCGCTACTACGAGGGCACGGGGTTGGTTTTGCCAGGCAGCGATAAACCATTGAATGCATCGCTGGAGGCATTGATTACCGCCTGTCGTGATCTGGACGTTGGTCAGCGCTATCAGGACGCGTTGCAACGGGTCTTCCAGCCAGCGACCCAGGCGATGCTGGCTGAAGACAAACGTTCGGGGTTGAAGCTGGCGACCGAACTAGCGGCTTTGCAGGGAAACATAAGCGTCGATGTGCAGCTTGCCTTGCGTGAGGTGGTGGACCACGGTCAGGAGAAGCGACAACAAGGGCTCGAATGCAAACCCATGCTGCTGAGGGCAATAGGGCAACCTGTGGTCGATGGCTTGCTGATCCACCTGCATGACAAGGCGGGAAATGAACGGGGCATCGTACTTTACCTGCCTGGTGATCCCCGGCAGGCATTGCGGTTCTTCGACAATGCCCCCTCCATGAACAATACCGTGGCGATGTTGTTGCAAGATCCGGGTTACTGGCAGTACTTCACGCAGCTCATCAGCCTTGAGCACCGTGCAGGTTTTGTCAGTACCCTTGGCAAGCGCTTGAAAGACAAGGTGCCGGACCTGGAGCTTGAGGGTGAAACACCTGGAGGGGGGATCTTCACGCAACTGGCTACTCGGCAAGTGCAACAGGTCAAGGAAGATGCCCGGTTGCTGCTGGTACCGACCGCTGACGCTGATAGCCGGGCGGTAAGCGCCAGGCACGCTGAGTGGAAGGCGGCAGGTCTGGACCTGGTAAACCTCGCCGGCCTTTTCATCCCGGCTGTGGGGGGCGTGCTGCTGGGTCAGGTGGTTACCCAGACTTGCGCTGAAGTGTTCGAAGGGGCAAGGGACTGGTCGAAGGGGCACCAACACGAAGCGCTGCAGCATCTGCTGGGGGTCGCCGAAACCTTGGCGGCCACCGCGGCGACGGTGGCGGGTGTCAGTTTTGTGCGCAGTGCGTTTGTCGCGAGCCTGGAGCCGGTAAGCCTTGGGAACGGGCAGGGTCGCCTGTGGCAGTTCAACGCCAGGAATTATCGATCATTGCCGGACCCTATCGATCTGCTCGGAGAGGGACGCAATGGCGAGACAGGCCACCGCGGGGTCCGTATCGATGGACGCTACTTCGAAGTGCATCAGCCTGTCGCCGATGGCCCCTATCGCCTGCGCCATGCTGCGAGTGAGGGCGGCTACGGGCCGGTCGTGCTGCACAACGGTGAGCGTGGCTGGCAGTTGATGCGTGAGCAACCACTAAGCTGGCAGGCGCCTGCTCGCATGCTGGATGCATTATGGCCACAGCATCCCCCTGTCGACGCGCATCAGGCCGAGCAGATAATGCGGGTGGCAGGTATCGATGAAGACCTGTTACGCGGCGTTCTCGTGGAGAATCGCCCGGCTCCGGTGAGCCTTGGTCAAACCTTGCGTGCTTTCCAGGCGCATGCGCGCATTCAAACGTTTTTCGAGCGTGTTCGGCTGAAGGCGTTGATGCCAGCGGACAGTGAACTGCTGGCCTGGTGTGAAGCAAGGCCTGGCGTGGGCGCCGGACTGGAGCAGATGCAGGTGCATGAGGCCGGGTTGCGGCCGCCATTGTTTGCCCACCTGACAGAGCAGTCACTTGCAGCAGACCCGCTGAGCATGTTGGTCAAGCGGGACTTCCCGGGTTTGCCTTCGGCCTACATAAATGAAGTAACCGGCCAAGCGCATGAGCTTGAGCACCAAATGGCGCGGGTCGAGCGGCGGCTGCCATTGCCGTGCGCGAACAACGCCCGTTCGCTCTTGCGTCTGGCTCGCCTGAGCCGGGGGCTGGCGGGATTGTATCTGAGCACAGCGTACAGTGATGTCACCGGCGAGTTGGCCCTTGCGTTGCTGGATAGCTTCGAACTCGAGCAACTTGACCTCGACTTGCGTGACGGCGGGTTGGAGGGGCGGTCTATCAGGCGCCTCGGTAGCGGCGGGCAAACCGAAGCAAAAAGAATAGTGGTCCGGCATGAAGGCAGGTTTCTGATCTACAACGGGTCAGGTGTGCCACACGAGCTTATCGCTGACGAGCCTGGATGTATCTTCGAGGCGCTATTTACCGCACTTACGTCGGAGCAGCGGGCAGCGATGCAACTGGTGGGCAGCGCGGCGGCGAGCCAACTGCGCGAGAAGCTTCTGGCGCGATTACCCGCTTCCCATTGGGATATCGCGCGCATGCTCGGCTGGCCAGAGGAGCAGCCCTGGCTCAATCCAGGGCGTCGCATGGATGATGGGCGCGTGGGATACCCGCTAAGTGGCCGCCCTGGCGCTGCACCCAGAGATGAGCGGGTGATCATTCGTGACCAGCTACGGTCGCTTTATCCTGGCCTGGACGAGGCAGCGCTCGATTTAGAGCTGGCGCGTGTGCAGCAAGGTTCGCAGCCAGTCTTCGAGCGCCTGGTCGAACTGCAGGAAGCACATGACCAACTGGTGCTATACCTGAATCGCTGGGTCGGTGCCGAGTTGCAGCAAGGTCGGCAAGCCGCCCGCAGGTTGGCGGCCGACAGCATCCTGCGAGCCTGGCGACTGCAGGGCGAGCCTGTTTCGGTCGGCGGAGGGCAAACACAAGGGCAGCGCTTGTCGATGAGTGGTTTGAGTCTGCGCACACTGCCGGCACTACCGCCGCACATCGATTTCCATCGCATTACCCTGCTGAGCGTGACCGACACCCTGATCACTGACATTCCGGCCGACTTCCTTCGCCCGTTCACTGCCTTGACGCACCTGAACCTCAACAACAACGCGTTGATGCGTCTACCAACAGGCATTGCCTATTTACCGAATATTCAATCGCTTCGGTTGGCGCATAACGAGATACGCCTCGATGCCCAGGCGATCGGCGTTGTGCATGGTTTGTCCAACCTTGCGCATCTTGATCTCAGTCATAACCGGCTGGAAGCGCTGGACATGAGTTTCCACCAACTTTCTCGGCTGACAAGTCTGAACCTGCGTCATTGTCGCCTGGGTAGTTGGCCGCGTCGCCTGGAACTCTGTGGTCTACTCGAGCGTGCTGACCTGCGCAACAACCAACTCCGCGAAGTGCCCACCGAGATTCAGCTGATGCCTTATGCATTTCGACGCGCCATCCTGATAGAGGACAACCCCTTGTCGGTCATGCAGCAACGAAGGTTGTATGCACTCGATGTGATCGAAGAACACCGGCACTCGCCTGAGCAGTTGGGGTCAGTTGACCTGGTCAGGGCCCGTACGCGTTGGGTAGGCCATACGGATGCGACGGTTCGGGCCGAGCGGGAGGACATGTGGCTGCGGTTGCTGGAGCAAGCGGGTAGCAGCGGGTTGTTCAGGTTGTTGGCTCGCCTGGAAATGACAGCGGACTGCAGCGAAGCGGGTGAAGGGCGGGATGCGCTGGTTGACGGCGTATGGACACTGCTGGGTGCGCTGGACGGCGACCCGGTGCTGTGCCGGCGGATCTTTGAGCGGGCCGGCCTGCCGCTGTCATGTTCGGACGCCGTTGCCAGCCATTTCAGTGCATTGCAGGTATTGGTAAGGCAGGCGCAGGCCGAAGCCGCCGCAGTCAACCCTGAACGCAGGGGCGAGTTGCTTGAGCTGGGCAGGCAACTGTTCCGGCTGGATCAACTGGAAGGGATAGCCTACCGGGATGGCCGGCAGCGTCTGGCTGCCAGTGAACATGTTGACCAGTTGGCATTGGGGTTGGCTTACAGGGTGCAACTTCGTAGCCGTTTGCGGTTGCCCAACCAGCCGCATGCCATGCGCTATCCCGATGCTGTCGCGCTGACACAGGCCCAGGTAGAGGATGCATTCCTGCGGGTTACGCGCGCGCAGACCATCGAGGGCCTGACCGATAGCCTGAGCCAGCGCGCGTTCTGGCGCCGATACCTGCGCCAGCAGCATGACCAAATGTTCGATGCCCTCAGTGCGGATTACACTCGACGCACGCTTGAGCTGCAGGCTCAACGTCCTGTCTTGGCGCCGGCGGCCTTCGAGCAGCGACTACGGCGGCTGCAGGAACAGCAGGTCCTTGATGTCGAGCGCCTGGTCGCAGGGCTCACCCAGTCCTATCTGCGTGCAGCCGAGCGCGCAGAGGGGTGATGGGCGGCGGCCAAACCAGTCATCCAGATTGACAGCTTTGGCCATTGCCGCCGCGCATGAGCGGCGCGAACATCGTCGGACCGATGCTTCAACTCCAAAAACAAGAAACCAGGAGTCCGATGATGCGCGATTACGCCGAGGCCGCTCGTACGTTTGCCCATGACCAGGCCGTTGTGGCGGCATTGCACGGCAACCTTGAAGCCCTTAATGCCTGTGTCGAATGCTGTGACCGGCATGCCGGTGACGGCAAGCTGGCGCTGATTCATGAGGACCGCGATGGCAACAGCGCGCGTTATAGCTTCGATCAGCTTCAGGCGCAGGCTGCCCGGTTCGCCAATGTGCTAAGGGCGCAGGGGGTAGGCGCCGGAGACCGGGTTGCCGGCTTGATGCCGCGCACCCCCGAATTGCTGGTGACCATCCTCGCTACCTGGCGCCTCGGGGCGGTTTACCAGCCCTTGTTCACCGCGTTCGGCCCCAAGGCCATCGAGCACCGGCTTGAGCAATCCCATGCCCGAGTGGTGGTCACCGATAGCCACAACCGCGCCAAGCTGGACGAGGTGCACGCCTGTCCGACCATCATCACTGTCAAGGCCCGCAGTGGTGAGCTGGACTTCCAGCAATGCCTGGAGCGCGCAGCGGATGTATGCGAGCCGGTGATGCGCTCAGGCAACGATCCGTTCCTGCTGATGTTCACCTCTGGAACCACTGGCCCGGCAAAACCCCTGGAAGTGCCACTGCGTGCGATTGTCGCGTTTCAGGGCTACATGCGTGATGCCATCGAGCTGCTGCCCGAGGACAACTTCTGGAACCTGGCCGACCCGGGTTGGGCTTACGGCTTGTATTACGCCGTTACCGGTCCGTTGTCGCTGGGGCACGCCACCACGTTCTACGATGGCCCGTTCAGTGTCGAGAGCTGCGCCCGGGTGATCGACAAGCTGGGTATCACCAACCTGGCCGGCTCGCCCACCGCGTATCGCTTGCTGATTGCGGCGGGCAAAGATTTCTCGGCACCGATCAAGGGCCGCCTGCGGGTGGTCAGCAGTGCCGGCGAACCGCTTAACCCCGAGGTGATCCGCTGGTTCGCCGACGAGCTGGGCGTGACCATTCACGATCACTACGGCCAGACCGAACTGGGCATGGTGCTGTGCAACCACCATGGCCTGCAGCACCCGGTGCACCTGGGCTCAGCCGGCTATGCCATCCCCGGCCACCGCATCGTGGTGCTGGACGAGCAAGGCAACGAACTGCCAGCCGGCCAGCCAGGCATCCTCGCCGTTGACCGCGAGCAGTCGCCGCTGTGCTGGTTCGGTGGTTACCACGGTCTGCCGACCAAAGCTTTCGTCGGCAAGTACTACCTCAGCGGCGACACTGTCGAGCTGAACCTGGATGGCAGCATCAGCTTCGTTGGCCGCAGCGACGACGTGATCACCACCTCCGGTTACCGGGTGGGTCCGTTCGATGTGGAAAGCGCGTTGATCGAGCACCCGGCGGTGATCGAGGCAGCGGTGATCGGCAAGCCAGACCCGGAGCGCACCGAGCTGATCAAGGCGTTCGTGGTATTGGCCAGTGGCTATGCCGGCAGCGTCGAGCTGGAAGAAACCTTGCGCCAGCACGTACGCCAGCGCCTCTACGCACATGCTTACCCCAGGGAAATCGAATTCGTCAGCGAGCTGCCCAAGACCCCGAGCGGCAAGCTGCAACGCTTCATCCTGCGTAACCAGGAAGTCGCCAAACAACAAGCGCACCAGGCCACCCCTGTCAGCGTCTGAAAGGAAAGTACTCATGCACATCGCCAATAAACATTTCATCGTCAGCGGCGCCGCTTCCGGGCTGGGTGCCGCGACTGCACAGATGCTGGTCGAGGCTGGCGCCAAGGTCATGCTGGTCGACCTCAATGCCCCGGCTGTCGAAGCCAAAGCCCGCGAGCTGGGCGACAACGCCCGTTTCGCCGTGGCGGATATCAGTGACGAGCAGGCGGCCCAGTCGGCTGTCGATGCAGCTGTCAGCGCCTTTGGCAGCTTGCATGGGTTGGTCAATTGTGCCGGCATCGTCGGTGCCGAGAAGGTACTGGGCAAGCAGGGCCCGCATGGCCTGGCCAGCTTCGCCAAGGTCATCAACGTCAACCTGATCGGCAGCTTCAACCTGTTGCGTCTGGCTGCGGCGGCCATGGCCGAAGGGGCTGCCGATGAGAGCGGCGAGCGTGGGGTCATCATCAACACGGCCTCCATTGCCGCCTATGACGGCCAGATTGGCCAGGCCGCCTACGCTGCCTCCAAGGGGGCCATTGCCAGCCTGACCTTGCCGGCCGCGCGCGAACTGGCGCGCTTCGGCATCCGTGTGATGACCATCGCCCCGGGCATCTTTGAAACCCCTATGATGGCCGGCATGAGCGAAGAGGTACGTGCTTCGCTGGCTGCCGGCGTGCCGTTCCCGCCCCGCTTGGGCCGCCCGCAGGAATACGCCGCGCTGGCCCGCCACATCATCGAGAACAGCATGCTCAACGGTGAGGTCATCCGCCTCGACGGTGCGCTGCGCATGGCTGCCAAGTAAGGAGAGCGAACATGACCCTCGCCAATGATCCCATCGTTATCGTCAGCGCCGTGCGCACGCCCATGGGCGGGTTGCAGGGCGACCTCAAGAGCCTGACTGCGCCGCAACTGGGCAGCGCGGCCATTCGTGGTGCCGTGGAACGTGCCGGCATCGATGCCGCCAGTGTCGAGCAGGTCCTGTTCGGCTGCGTGCTGCCGGCCGGCCAGGGCCAGGCGCCGGCACGCCAGGCTGCGCTGGGCGCCGGGCTGGACAAGCACACCACCTGCACCACCCTGAACAAAATGTGCGGCTCGGGTATGCAAGCCGCGATCCTGGCCCATGACCTGCTGCTGGCCGGCACCGCAGACGTGGTAGTGGCGGGCGGCATGGAAAGCATGACCAACGCGCCGTACCTGCTGGACAAAGCCCGTGGTGGCTACCGCATGGGCCACGGCAAGATCATCGACCACATGTTCATGGACGGCCTCGAAGATGCCTACGACAAAGGCCGCCTGATGGGCACCTTCGCCGAGGACTGTGCCCAGGCCAATGCCTTCAGCCGCGAGGCCCAGGACCAGTTCGCCATCGCCTCGCTGACCCGAGCGCAGGACGCCATCAGCAGTGGCCGTTTTGCCGCCGAGATCGTGCCGGTGGAAGTCACCGAGGGCAAGGAAAAGCGTGTCATCAAGGATGACGAGCAGCCACCCAAGGCGCGCCTGGACAAGATTGCGCAGCTCAAACCGGCGTTTCGTGAGGGCGGCACCGTGACGGCGGCCAACGCCAGTTCGATTTCTGACGGCGCTGCGGCGCTGGTACTGATGCGTCGCTCCGAAGCCGACAAACGTGGCCTCAAACCATTGGCCGTCATCCACGGTCACGCCGCCTTTGCCGACACCCCGGCGCTGTTCCCGACCGCCCCGATTGGCGCGATCGACAAACTGATGAAGCGCACCGGCTGGAACCTGGCCGAAGTCGACCTGTTCGAGATCAACGAGGCCTTCGCCGTGGTCACCCTGGCGGCCATGAAACACCTCGATCTGCCACACGACAAGGTCAACATCCACGGCGGCGCCTGCGCCCTCGGTCACCCGATCGGCGCTTCTGGCGCACGTATTCTGGTCACCCTGTTGTCAGCCTTGCGCCAGAACAATCTGCGCCGGGGTGTGGCGGCCATTTGTATCGGCGGTGGCGAGGCCACGGCCATGGCTGTTGAATGCCTGTACTGAGGTGAACCATGCTGGTAACTGACGAGCAACAACAGATCGCCGACGCGGTACGTGCCTTCGCCCAGGAGCGCCTGAAGCCGTTTGCCGAGCAATGGGACAAGGACCATCGCTTCCCGAAAGAGGCCATCGACGAAATGGCCGAACTGGGCCTGTTCGGCATGCTGGTGCCGGAGCAGTGGGGCGGTAGCGACACCGGTTATGTGGCCTATGCCATGGCCTTGGAGGAAATCGCTGCGGGCGATGGCGCCTGCTCGACCATCATGAGCGTGCACAACTCGGTGGGGTGCGTGCCGATTCTGCGCTTCGGCAACGAGCAGCAGAAAAAGCAGTTCCTCACCCCGCTGGCGACAGGTGCGATGCTCGGTGCTTTCGCCCTGACCGAACCACAGGCTGGCTCCGATGCCAGCAGCCTGAAGGCCCGCGCACGCCTGGAGGGCGACCACTACGTGCTCAATGGCAGCAAGCAGTTCATTACCTCGGGGCAGAACGCCGGGGTAGTGATCGTGTTTGCAGTCACCGACCCGGAGGCTGGCAAGCGTGGCATCAGCGCCTTCATCGTGCCGACCGATTCGCCGGGCTACCAGGTAGCGCGGGTCGAGGATAAGCTTGGCCAGCACGCCTCCGACACCTGCCAGATCGTTTTCGACGATGTGCGCGTACCAGTGGCCAACCGGTTGGGAGCAGAGGGGGAAGGCTACAAGATCGCCCTGGCCAACCTTGAGGGCGGCCGTATCGGCATCGCTTCCCAAGCGGTGGGTATGGCCCGCGCGGCGTTCGAAGTGGCGCGTGACTACGCCAACGAGCGCCAGAGCTTTGGCAAATCGCTGATCGAGCACCAGGCCGTGGCGTTTCGCCTGGCCGACATGGCGACGAAAATTTCTGTTGCCCGGCAGATGGTATTGCACGCCGCCGCCCTTCGTGATGCGGGGCGCCCGGCGCTGGTGGAAGCATCGATGGCCAAGCTGTTTGCCTCGGAAATGGCCGAAAAGGTCTGTTCGGATGCCTTGCAGACCTTGGGCGGTTATGGCTATCTGAGTGACTTCCCGCTGGAGCGGATCTACCGCGACGTTCGGGTTTGCCAGATTTACGAAGGCACCAGCGACATTCAGCGCATGGTCATTGCGCGCAATCTTTGAAGGAGCAGACTGCATGGCATTCGAAACCATCCTGTTGGACATCCACGGCAAGGTCGGCCTGATCACCCTCAACCGCCCGCAGGCGCTCAATGCGTTGAACGCGCAGATTGTTGGCGAGATCAACCAGGCCCTGGACCAGCTCGAGCGCGACCCGAACATCGGCTGCGTGGTGCTGACAGGCTCGGCCAAAGCCTTTGCCGCTGGCGCCGACATCAAGGAAATGGCCGAGCTGCAATACCCGCAGATCTACGTCGACGACCTGTTCAGCGACGCCGACCGCATTGCCAATCGCCGTAAGCCGATCATTGCTGCAGTGTCTGGATTTGCCTTGGGCGGCGGCTGTGAGCTGGCGATGATGTGCGACTTTATCCTCGCTGCGGACAACGCCAAGTTTGGTCAACCGGAAATCAACTTGGGCGTGCTGCCGGGCATGGGCGGTACCCAGCGCCTGACGCGTGCGGTGGGCAAGGCCAAGGCCATGGAGCTTTGCCTGACCGGTCGCCTGATGGGGGCGGAAGAGGCCGAGCGTGCAGGTTTGGTGGCGCGGATCGTGCCGCAGGCAGAGCTGGTGGAAGAGGCGCTGAAGGTGGCGGCGACCATTGCCAGCAAGTCGATTCCGGTGAGCATGATGGTCAAGGAGAGCGTCAACCGAGCGTTTGAAGTCACCCTCAGCGAGGGGGTACGCTTTGAGCGTCGGGTCTTCCATGCGGCTTTCTCCACCGAAGACCAGAAAGAAGGCATGGCCGCATTCATCGCCAAGCGCGAGGCACAGTTCAAGGACCGTTGATCAGACTCGGTTCGTTGCCGTTGCCGTTGCCGTTGCCGTGGCTTTTGCTTCTAAGTGCGCGATAGTTCAGGCGACGCAGATTGCGACTTCAGGAGGCCGAGCGTAGGGCTTGCGGAGGGAGGTGACGGGCATGGATGCCCGTCAAGCGCTGAGGCCCCATGGATGGGGCCTTCGGCGCGTACTCCCGGGAGCAAGACCGTAGCGAGGGGACCCCGGAGCGCAGCGTAGGGGCCGGATGATGGGAGCCGACGGTTTTTGGTTCCTTTTTGCCACGACAAAAAGGGACCCGCCGTAAGGGCGGAAAGGTGACTATGCGCCACCTTCGTGAATGAATACCTACTCGATGTGGATGCCCACATCCAAGAAGCAAGAAGCAAGAAGCAACTCGTCTGTTTTGACTCAGCGAACAGTCCATTTGCGATGGCGACGCTGACTCACCTTTTCGCCCTTACGGCGAGTCACTTTTTGTCAAACGCGACAAAAAGTAACCAAAAAACGCTGCGCTCCCATCATCCGGCCCCTGCGCTGCGCTCCGGGGTCCCCTCACTCCGGCCTTGCTCCCGGCAGGACCGCGCCGAAGGCCCCATCCTGGGGCCTCAGCGCTTGACGGGCATCCATGCCCGTCACCTGCCTCCGCAAGACCTGCGTTCGGCCTCCTGAAGTCGCGAAGATCAAGATCAAGATCAAGATCAAGATCAAGATCAACGGCAACGGCAACGGCAACGGCAACGGCAACGGCAACAGTAGGCGAATGGGGCCTACCGGAATCACAGTTTACTACTGACCCTGCAGCTGAGCTGGGGTGCCGACCGGCGGATTGTCAGCAGTGGAAGCAAATTCGCACCCATTTGCAGTTGCTCCACGCCGCGTGGCGCCTTAGACTGCCGCCCCCTGTAAAAGAGTGCCGGTTGGCGCTTGAAGAATTTCGCTGCCGATGCATAGGCATCGGCGGCACATGAATCGCCCAAATGCACATTTTTTCATAGAGAAATCGATGACCAAGGAACAGTTGCTGGCCATGTCGGCCGATGACTACATGAACGCCGACCAGCTTGCCTTCTTTACTGAGCTGCTGCAGGCGATGAAAGTCGAAACCCATGAACGCATCGAGCTCAGCCGCACCACCATCGAAGGCCTGGACACCCCGTCTGACCCTGCCGACGTGGCGTCGGTCGAAGAAGAACGTAGCTGGCTGGTAAATGCCATCGACCGCGACCAGCGCCTGCTGCCACAGCTGGAAATGGCCCTGGACCGTATTGCCGATGAAAGCTTCGGCTGGTGCGATGACAGTGGTGAGCCCATCGGCCTGAAGCGCTTGCTGATCAGCCCGACCACCAAGTACTGCATTGAAGCCCAGGAGCGCCACGAGCAGCTCGATCGCCACCAGCGCCAGGTATAAATCCGCGCGCGGTGCCAAGCCCCTCGGAGCAAATCCCAGGGGCTTTTTGCGTTTCTCGTCGATACCGTTTTTGTTGCGCCATAAGAAACACTGCTGTACCAGGATGTGCTGTTTCCGCGCCACTGTCAGGCGTATCATGGCTTTATCGTTAGGGTGCTAATTAAATTCCGGAGGGAATGATGAATAGCCGAGTCGATGTGGCTGTGATGATAGGGTCGGGTGTGCCGGCCACCTTGCAGGCGCTGGGCAAGCGTATTTGCTGGGTAGTGCTGGTCAATGGCGAGCGCCGCGGCACCGCCTTCGCCACGCGCGAAGAAGCGCTTGAGTGCCAGGCTGCCTGGCAGCAGCAACTGAAGAAAGGACTGGCTGCCTGAAAATGTTTATTGCCTCTCGACGGGTTTCGGTGTTTTCGGGCATATTTGTCCTACAGTAATGCGCACATGGATGCTAGGGCTTGTCCTCTTGCAGGCTCACGCCATTGGTTGCGTTTTCTGGCGAGTGATTTCAGGCATCACGCTTCCCAAGCCGGGAATGAGCCAAACGCCTTCGGTTGAGGGCGAATCTGGCAAACCAGAGTAAAGATTCCTGCACGCTGCATCGTCAGCGAGCACAGACATTTCGCATATCGCTTTATTACTCTTTTTGCCTATCGATAAGAAATGGCCGTGCCTCCCCGAGCTTGGGTGAGGGCGGGTTGTAACCGGTTGAGGATTACTTCATTGGCAGTCAGCACACTTGATACGCATGCGTTGTTCGCCCTGGGCGACTTGCGCGGTAAATTGGCCCAACTGTTTCAGGGCCGCTTCATCTATGTCACCGAACAGAGTCCCGAAGGCTTGTACATGGCCGAAATCGACACCGAGAGTGCCCTGGTGGTCGATGACAAGCAGCGCCTTGAATTGAAAGTCGGCGACCACTTCCGTGCTGCCGTATTGCCTAGCCGCGAAGGTGGCAAGCTGGAAATGCGTTTTCGCGAAATCAAGTTGAATGTGTATGGCGTGGGCGACTACGCCTTCGTTTCTGTGCCGGAAGGCGAGGGCATCGTGTTTCGTGAAGGCCATGGCGTGATGCTGGTATTCGCCGCGCAGCAGCAAGTGCAGGAAGGCCTGGGCAAGTTGCTTAAAGCAGTGACTGGCAAGGTCGCCAAATGGCGCAAGGGTGAACTGACCACCTTCAAGGCCAGTGAATGACCGAAACTGACGACGCACCGGCCTCGCGGGCCGAGTTTCATCGGCGGCACCAGGCAGATGCCGTGGCTGAGGCAGAACGTTTGCTGGCCGGGCGTGAGAAGCTGCAAAGCGCCTGGTTGAACTGGGTGGCGGCTGAGCTCTATCGCCTCAGCCCGCCGCCGTATGCCGCCATGGTCCGGCGCGAGTTGCAGCGCCTCAGCCAAGGTTGAGACGGCAAACCTTCAATTGCCACGGTCTCGGCCGCTGCTGACTTCTTCAGGCACCGGCTCTTTCGACATGCGCTTGCGGAACAGCGCCGCCCGCGCCAGCAACAGCGTGGTTATCGGCACGGTGATCGACAGCAGGATAGGAATCAGCCACGCGTGCAGCACAGGGGTGCCCTTGAGCCACGAAAAGTAGATGATCGAGGCCAGTGCAACGCACCATGCACCAAGGGTCGAGGCCAGCGCTGGCGGGTGCATGCGCTGGAAGTAGTCTTTCAGGCGTACCAGGCCTATAGCGCCGACCAGGGCGAACAGGCTGCCGGTGAGCAGTAGCGCGGCCGTGACCAGTTCCAGCCAGAACGGCAGTACCAGGGCTTCAGTCATTCGATCACCTCTCCGCGCAGCAGAAACTTGGCCAAGGCAAACGAGCCGACGAAACCAAACAGCGCAATCAGCAGGGCACCTTCGAAGTAGGTGTCACTGGCATAACGGATACCCAGCACCAGCATGGTGAGCATGGCCAGGATGTACAGGTAGTCCAGGGCCAGCACGCGGTCTTGGGCGGACGGGCCACGGAACAGCCGGATCAGCGTCAGGCCCATGGCCAGGGCGAAGATGAACAGGCTGGCGAGGACGGCGTTGGCGAGCAGGCCTGTCATTGGAAAATCTCCATCAGCGGGCGTTCGTAAGTGTCCTTGAAGTGCTGTATGAAGGCCGCTTCATCGTCCAGCTCAAACACATGCACCAACAACACACTGCGGTCCAGTGCCAGTTCGGACCAGACTGTGCCAGGTACCACTGTGGTGATCATCGACAGCGCTGCCAGGCCGTGGGGGTCACGCAATGCCAGTGGTACGTGAACGAACGCCGAGCGTGGCGGCTGCTTGCCGGCCCGCAGCACACCGCGGGCCACCAGCAGGTTGGAGATGACCACATCGATGCCGACCCGGCCGATCAGCCTGGCGATGACCAGGGGACGCCGTACGTGGGCATGCTGCGGGCGCAGGGGTGCCATCAACAGTGGCGCCAGTATGCCAAGTGCGGCGCCCAGCAGCAGGTTGCCGGGGCTGACCGAGAGGTTCAGCAGCAGCCACAGGCCGAACAGCGAGACCGATAGCAGCGGGGCGGGGAACAGTCGGTTCATGGCTGCACCTGTACGTCGCGCGAGGTGGGGCCAGGAATCGGCCGGGCGGCCATCACGGCTTCGATATAGGCATCGGGGGCCTGCAGGCTGGCGGCAGTGTCCTGGGTGTAGCGCAGCAACGGCTCGGCCTTGAGGCTGAGGATGAGGCACAGGCCGAGCAGGATGACGATGGGTAGGCATTCATAGCGCCGCAGCACCGGTGACGGGCGCTCTTCGGGCTTCCAGAATCGCTGGATACCGACGCGGCCGAAGGCGATCAGCGAGGCCATGCCGGACAGGATCAGCAACGCCACCAGGCCCCAGCCGGCGGCACTCAGCGGCTGCTCGGCCGGCACGCCCAGGCCCAGTGGATTGAACAGCGCGCTGATCAGGTTGAGCTTGCCGACAAAGCCCGACAGCGGCGGCATGCCGATGATCAGCAGTGCGCAGGCGATGAAGCTGAGCCCGAGGAAGGCCATGGTCCACGGGATGATCTGGCCGATTACCACCTGCTGTTCATCGTCGAGGTTGATGCCCTTGGGCGGGTGCAGCGATTCCAGTGGCGGCGGCATGGCGTCCTCTTCTTCGTCCAGCGGCGCTTCATTGGCCGAGCGCGAGCGCTCGACCAGTTCGGCGAGCAGGAACAGTGCGCACAGCGCAAGGGTCGAGTTGACCAGGTAGAACAGCGCCGCGCCGGTCAGTGCCGCCTGGGCAAAACCCACCGCGCCAAGCAGGGTGCCGGCCGAGACCAGGATACTGAGTGCCGCCATCCGCTCCAGGCGCTGTGCCGCCAGGATCGATACCGCTGCCACCGCCAGGGTGACCAGGCCGCCGTAAACCAGCCATTCACCGCCGAAATGCGCCGAGGCCCCGGCCTGCCCGGAGAACAGCAGCGTCCACAGGCGCAGCACGGCGTACAGGCCGACTTTGGTCATGATGGCGAACAGTGCAGCCACCGGCGCGCTGGCTGACGCGTAAGCTGGCACCAGCCAGAAGTTCAGCGGCCAGATGCCAGCCTTGACCAGGAAGGCCACGGCCAGGATTGCCGCGCCGGCATGCAGCAGGCCACGGTCGGCCTCCGGTACCAGTGGAACCTTCAGCGCCAGGTCGGCCATGTTCAGGGTGCCGGTCACGCCATACAGCATCGCTGCGCCGATCAGGAACAGCGACGAGGCAAACAGGTTGATGGCGATGTAGTGCAGGCCGGCGCGCACCCGCGCCCGCCCCGAACCATGCAGCAGCAAGCCATAGGAGGCGGCCAGCAGCACTTCGAAGAAGACGAACAGGTTGAACAGGTCGGCGGTGAGGAAGGCGCCGTACAGGCCCATCAGCTGGATCTGGAACAGCGCATGGAAGCTGGCCCCTGCACCGTCCCAGCGGGCCCGGGCAAACAGCAGGGCGCTGAAGCCGATGACCCCGGTCAGGCTCAGCAAGAGCGCGGACAGGTGGTCCACCACAAGCACGATGCCAAACGGCGCTGGCCAGTTGCCCGGCAGGTACACGCCGATCGAGGCTGCCTGGCCCTGGGTGCGCACCCACAGCAGCAGAGAGACCGCGATTGCCAGGCCGGTGAATGTTGACAGCAGGTTAAGCCTGGCCTTGATATGCCTGTGCTTTTCACCCAGCAGCAACATTATCGCCGCTGTAATCAGCGGCAGCAGGATGGGGGCGACAATCAGTTGGCTCATACCACTCATTCGTCACGCTCCCGGCCATCCACGTGGTCGGTACCGGTCAGGCCGCGCGAAGCCAGCAGCACCACGAGGAACAGCGCGGTCATGGCGAAACTGATGACGATGGCGGTGAGCACCAGTGCCTGTGGCAGCGGGTCGGTGTAATGCAACAGGTCCTGGGTAACGCCATCCTTGATGATCGGTTCCTTGCCGATGAACAGGCTGCCCATGCTGAAGATGAACAGGTTGACCCCGTACGAAAGCAGACACAGGCCCATGATCACCTGATAGGTGCGCGGGCGCAGGATCAGCCACACCCCGGAGGCAGCCAGTACGCCGATGGCGACTGCAATCACTTCTTCCATCAGGCGGCTCCTGCTTGGCTGGTTTTTGCCGGGTTGCCCGGGCGATAGGCGCGCACCGACTGGTGCGCCAGGGCCGTGAGGATCAGCAGGGTCGAGCCGACCACAACGGTGTATACGCCGATATCGAAGAACAGCGCGCTGGCCACGTGCACATCACCCAGCAACGGCAGGTGCAAGTGGGCGGTATGAGTGGTGAGGAACGGGTAACCCAGCAGCATGGCGCCGACCCCGGTCAGGGTCGCGCACAGCAGCCCGGTTCCCATCCAGCGCAGCGGCCGCAGGCTCATCTGCGCCTCGACCCACTGGGTGCCGGCCACCATGTACTGGAGGATGAACGCCACCGACATCACCAGGCCAGCGACAAAACCGCCACCGGGCTGGTTGTGCCCACGCATGAACAGATACATGGACACCAGCAAGGCGATCGGCAGCAGCAGGCGCACCAGCGCTGCAGGCACCATCATGAAGCCCAGTGCGGTATCGGTGGCATGCCGCGGGTTGATCAGGTCGGTGACTACGTCCGGCGCCAACTGCCGTTGTTGCGCTGGCAGTTGCATGCTCTCTTTCGGAGGACGGAAGCGCCGTAGCAGGGCGAACACCGTCAGGGCCACAGCCACCAATACGGTGATTTCACCCAGGGTATCGAAGCCGCGGAAGTCGACCAGCATGACATTGACCACATTGGTGCCGCCGCCCTGAGGCAATGCCCGGCTCAAGTAGAACGAGGAAATGTCATTGGGCGTCGGTCGGGTCAGCATGGCGTACGACAGCACGGCCATGCCGCCACCCACCAGCACGGCCAGCAGCAAGTCGCGCAGGCGGCGCATGCGCGCGCGCTCCAGGCTGCCAGGCAGCGGCGATACGCCTTCGATACGCCGTGGCAGCCAGCGCAGGCCTAGCAGAATCAGCACGGTGGTGACCACTTCCACCACCAACTGGGTCAGTGCCAGGTCGGGCGCAGAGAACCAGACGAAGGTGATGCAGGTCATCAGGCCGCAGACGCTGACCATGATCAGTGCCGCCAGGCGGTGGTACTTGGCCTGGTAAGCGGCGCCGATGGCGCAGGCAATGGCGATCAGCCACAGGGCGACGAACACGCCCGAACCCGGAATCTTCGGGCGATCACCCCAGCTCAGGCCGCTATACAGCATCGGCGTGAGGCCCGCGAGGAACGCGGCGAATACCAGCATGAACAGCTGCGACTGCAGTCGCCGGGTGGTGAGCACGCGCTCGATGCGACGCGCCAGCAGCATCAGGTGAACCTGGCCGTGCTCGAACAGTCGCTTGCCATTGAAGCGCTCGATCACCGGCGGGTAGGGGAAGCGGCCCAGGCGCAGTTGCTTGCGCAGCAACAGGTACAGGACGATGCCACCGCTCATGGCTACCAGGCTCATGATCATCGGCGCGTTCCAGCCATGCCAGATGGCCAGGCTGTATTCCGGCAGGGTACCGCCAACCACCGGCAGGGCTGCAGCGGCCAACAGGGGGCCGACCGACTGGGCGGGGAAGATGCCCACTACCAGGCAGGTGAGCACCAGCAACTCGACTGGAGCACGCATCCAGCGTGGCGGCTCGTGCGGGGTATGGGGCAGGTCCTGGGCTGTCGGCCCGAAGAACACATCGACGGTAAAGCGCAGGGCATAGGCCACGCTGAAGGTGCCAGCCAGGGTGGCGATTACCGGCAGCGTGGCCTCGACCCAGGCGGTAGAACTGATGAACACCGTCTCGGCGAAGAACATTTCCTTCGACAGGAAGCCGTTCATCAGCGGTACGCCGGCCATCGAGGCGCTGGCGACCATCGCCAGGGTCGCGGTATAGGGCACCAGGCGGATCAGGCCGCTGAGGCGGCGAATGTCACGGGTGCCGCTCTCGTGGTCGATGATGCCGGCGGCCATGAACAGCGAGGCCTTGAAGGTGGCATGGTTGAGAATGTGGAATACCGCGGCAACGGCAGCCAGCGGGCTGTTCAGGCCCAGCAGCAGGGTAATCAGGCCCAGGTGGCTGATGGTCGAATAGGCCAGGAGGCCCTTGAGGTCATTCTGGAACATGGCGGCGAAAGCGCCGAGCAGCAGGGTGAGGGCACCGGCACCGCCGACGATCCAGAACCACTCCTCGCTACCGGAAAGTACCGGCCACAGGCGTGCCAGCAGGAATACCCCGGCCTTGACCATGGTGGCAGAGTGCAAATAGGCCGACACCGGCGTGGGCGCTGCCATGGCGTGGGGCAGCCAGAACTGGAAGGGGAACTGTGCGCTCTTGGTCAGGGCGCCGATGAGGATCAGGGGCAGCAGCACCGGGTAAAGCGCATGCTGGCGGATGATGTGGCCGGCAGCCAGGACCTTGTCCAGGTCGTAGCTGCCGACCACATGGCCGAGCAGCAGGGCCCCTACCAGCAGGCACAAGCCGCCTGCGCCGGTTACCATCAGCGCCATGTAGGCGCCGCGACGGGCATCGGCGCGGTGGTGCCAGTAGCCAATCAGCAGGAAGGAGAACAGGCTGGTCAGTTCCCAGAAGAACACCAGCTGGATCAGGTTGCCGGAGATGACCAGACCGAGCATGGCGCCCATGAAGGCCAGGAAGAACGCGAAGAAGCGTGGCACCGGGTCTTGCGGCGACATGTAGTAGCGGGCATACAGCGATACCAGTGTGCCAATGCCCAGTACCAGCAACGAGAACAGCCAGGCAAAGCCGTCCATGCGCAACACCAGGTTCATTCCCAGGCTGGGAAGCCACAGGAACTCTTCGCGAATGACGCCACCATGGGCAATCTGAGGGTACAGAAGTGCTACCTGGACGGTACCGACCAGGGCTACGAGCCCGGCAAGAATGGACTCGGCGTTACGTGCGTTGTGCGGCAGCACAGCTGCCAGGCAACTGCCCACGAACGGCAGAAGCAATAGCACTATCAAGGACATAGCGGCCTATTCTGGAGAAGTTTGCAAAGAATCATACGTGCCGAGGTGTTTATCACCAACACGCAAGCTGTCGCAGGATCCTACAAACAGGCTGTGACAAGCGGTTTTTTTATAACAGCTTTTTACAATGAATGGCCGCTGTTGACCGCTTTACAGCCCGGCCTGGCGTTCGCCTTGATGCTGCACATCGCGTGCTTCGACCGTTTCGCGAGGGCGCCGCACCTTGAGTTCACTGACCACCACTGCGACGACGATCAGCAGGCCGCCGAGCAGCGCCACACCCGGCAGGCGCTCGCCAGCCAGGCGCCCAACGATGCCGGCCCACACCGGTTCACCGGCATAGATGAGCGTGGCGCGAGTAGGCGAAACCGACTTCTGTGCCCAGTTCATCGCCACTTGGATCACCGCACTCATTGCGCCCAGGCCGACTGCGCTGGCCAGCAACAGCCAGGAAAAGTCGGGGATGCGCTCCTGGGTCGGCACGATCATCAGAAACGCCAGCAGCGATGCGGTGGCAAGTTGCACCACGGTAACCCGGCGCACATCGACCTGGCCGGCGTAGCGGCTGATCAGAATAATTTCACCGGCGATGGCCACGGCACTGACCAAGGTGACCAGCTCGCCCTCGCTGAAACGCAGGCTGCCCCCTTCCGGGCCAGCCAGCAGCATCAGGCCGATGAAAGCCAGGCAGATACCCATGCTGGGCATCAGGCCAGGCCGCCGCCCCAGCACCAACCACTGCAGCAGCGGCACGAACGGCACGTACAGCGCAGTGATGAACGCTGACTGGCTGCTGCTAATGGTTTGCAGGCCCATGGTCTGCAGGCCATAGCCGAGCATGATCGACACGCCGATCAGCATGCCTGCCTTCAGTTCGGTGAAGGTAAGGCCGGGCAGCGCTCGCGCCGAGACCACGCCAACGAACAGCGCGGCTGCCGCGAAGCGTAGGCCGACGAAGAACATCGGGCCGCTGACGGTCATCACGTTGTGCACCAACAGGAAAGTGCCGCCCCACAACATGGTGATGAATACCAACACCAGTTCGGCCTTGCTCAGGCGGAAGGTGACGGCAGGGGTAGGCTTGCTGCTGGGCTGGTTCATGGTCTTGCACACTCGGAAAGGGCGGCGCACAATCGCCGCAAAAGTGGGCAGTATACTGCGCAATCCTGATCAGTGAGCAATATAGTGCACAAGGATTCTTCGCACCGGGCATCGGTGCTGCAACATGTCAGCCTCAATGTGCGCAGTCTGCGCAACGCCGCCGGCTTGAGTCAGGCGGCGCTCGCCGAGCGTTCAGGGGTCAGCCGGCGCATGCTGGTCGCGATCGAGGCGGGCGAGAAGAATGTCAGCCTGACCACATTGGACCTGATTGCCGAAGCCTTGGGCGTGGCCTTCAGTACTTTGATCCAGGCGCCAGACCTGCGCGACCCCGGGCGCATTGAAGAGCTGGCCTGGGCTGGCGAACACCCCCAGAGCAGAGCGGTGTTGCTGGGCACCAGCCCGGCAAGGCGCGAGGTGGAACTTTGGGAGTGGACCCTGGCACCGGGGGAGTGCTATTGCAGTGAGGCCGATGCCGAAGGATGGAGTGAGCAGATTTATGTGGTCGATGGGCAACTGACGCTGATCATCGAAGATATCGAGCATCGCTTGCAGGCGGGGCGGTTCCATGTGTTCCCCAGCAATTGCCGGTATGCCTACCGCAACGATGGCGTGGCGGCTGTGCGGTTTGTGCGCAATGTGGTGATTTGAATGTGCAGGTGTTGGGGCTGCTGTGCAGCCCCAACAGGTCTCAAGCCGATCAGTTTTTCAGCAGCTCATCGGTCTTCACCACATTGGCATAGGCAAACGCCAACGCCGCCATCGCCGAGTCATGCACATGAGCCGCCGGCACCTGCTTGCCGTCGAACGCCAGTGGCAGGGTTGCGCAGGCATCGTGTGCCACGGTCACTTGATAGCCCAGGTCGGCCGCAGCCCGGGTGGCGGCGTCAATGCACATGTGGCTCATGCTGCCGACGATGGTCAGCGCCTCGACGCCATGTCGGTCCAGCGTGTGCTCGAGATCGGTGCCGAGGAAGGCATTGACCTTGTGCTTGAGCACCACGGGCTCCCCCGGTAATGGCTCGACCTTGGCGTGGATGGCCGCGCCTTGCGAACCGGGGGTAAAGAATGGCGCATCGGCAGTGTCGAACTCATGCCGCACATGCACTATCAGGTCGCCGCGCTGGCGTGCTGCTGCCAGCAGGCGGGCAGCGTTGTCGGCCGCCTGGTCGGCACCATCGAGGGTCCATTTGCCGCCCGGGAAGTAGTCGTTCTGGATGTCGATGATGATCAGTGCCTGCTTGCTCATGCTGCCTCCTGTGGCAGTAGTCGTCGAGAGACGTTAGTTATAGGCTGTGTTTACTCACCTGAGGATTGGCGCGAACGACACTATGCGGGCAAAAACTGACACCTCAGCCTACCTGGATATCGGCTTGCTGCTGTACCCCGGCGTGCAGCGCGCTGCCGTGCATGGGCTGGCCGACCTTTTCCTTGTGGCCAACCGGGTTGCGGCTGAACTGGGCGCCGTCGAGCTGCCGCACATTCGCGTCACTTGCTGGCAGGCAGATGAGACGGGGCAGTTGTTGGCAGCGTCGGATGGCTCATCTATCACCGCGCCGAGCCTGCGCGTACTGATCATTCCACCAAGCCTGGAGTCGGCTCCGCAGGCCGCGTTGCTTGAGCGTCACCGCGCGCCGCTGTGCCTGCTGCACGGGCGTGGTACGGTGCTGGCGTCGGTATGCATCGGTGTATTTTTCATTGCCGCCAGCGGTTTGCTCGACGGGCGCCCGGCCTGCACCCACTGGAACTATGTGCATGCGCTTGCCCAGCGTTTCCCCAAGGTGCGGGTAGAGGCCCAGCAGCCGTTGCTGGATGACGGCGACATCGTGACCTCGGCAGGTTTGATGGCCTGGACCGACCTGGGATTGCGTCTGCTGGAGCGTTTTGTGGGGGCTACGGTGGCACAGGAAACCGCCCGCTATCTGGCCGTCGATCCGGTTGCAGCGCCGCTGCCCGGAGCTGTATTCAACCCGCGTCTGGACCACGGCGATGAGGCGGTGTTGAAGGTGCAGCACTGGTTGCAGGGCAATGGCGGGCAGGATGCCGACCTGGCCACGATGGCTGCCTGCGCGGGGCTGGAGGAACGCACTTTCTTGCGGCGCTTTCGTGCAGCTACCGGGCTGCGCCCGACCGAGTATTGCCAGCAGGTGAGGGTTGGGCGGGCGTGCCGTTTGCTGGAGTTCACCCGGCGCAACGTCGAACAGATCGCGTGGGGAGTCGGCTACCAGGACCCGGGTGCGTTTCGCAAGGTGTTCCAGCGGGTCACCGGCCTTACCCCGAGTGATTATCGGCGACGGTTTGCGGTGTCCGGCCAGGGTATGTAGAAACCACTTGACCTTGACTTTACTTGAGGTTTTACCCTGCACGGCATCGCGCTGCATGCGTCCGTAGCCAGGAGACTGTCGATGTTGGCAAAACCTCATGCCTTGTGGTTCACCCAGATGATCGAATACGAAGTGCCCAGTATGTGCCAGCAGGCATTGGCCCAGGCCCTGGTGGTGCGTAGTGAAGCGCTGGCTGAGCGGTGCGAAGGGCTGCAGGGTGTGAGTATCCAGGCCAGCGACGATGGCAGCCGGGTGTTGCAATACCTGCAATGGCAGTCACGCCA
The DNA here is from genome assembly GCF_054611535.1 of Pseudomonas sp. VEM90. NCBI lineage: Bacteria > Pseudomonadati > Pseudomonadota > Gammaproteobacteria > Pseudomonadales > Pseudomonadaceae > Pseudomonas > Pseudomonas sp. VEM90. The sequence goes on from NZ_JBTRAR010000019.1 coordinate 126,923, forward strand.
GGCCTGGGCTGCGGCAGCCGCGCACTTCGTCGAGGCGTCGTTTCTTGACCTGTTGGGCAAGCATCAGGCACGAGGCGTCAACTTCGCCGCCTACCAGGCCCTGCGCAGCCTGGTGCGCGGGGACGATGGCGTCCTGCATTGCCAGGTGGGCGGGCCTCAGGCATACCAAGGTGCGTAGCGCTGTGTGCAATGATTGTGCTGCATGTGAAGTCTTCGTCCTGGGGCGTTCAGCGGAACTTGATCAATGATCCTTGCCCGGTTGTAGGAAGTGTCCTATTGGCACAGGGCGTGGCGGGCAATGCATGCCGTATCTTGGTCGTCGCGATTGCAGCGCTCTGGCGGCTGTTCCATTATCGGTCTATTGGATAAACCGTTATGAAGCCGCAGGAGAGCGCATGAACGTCCAGACGACCCTTGAGCAAAGCGTGCCGCAGCGACTGGTGCACGTGCGCCAAGCCATGGCGGCAGAGGGCATCGATGCCTTGCTGGTACCCTCTGCCGATCCCCATCTTTCCGAATACCTGCCCGGTTACTGGCAGGGGCGTCAGTGGCTTTCGGGGTTTCAGGGCTCGGTCGGTACGTTGGTGGTCACCCCCGGGTTTGCCGGGTTGTGGGTCGATAGCCGGTACTGGGAGCAGGCGGCTCACGAGCTGGAGGGCAGCGGCATCGAACTGATGAAACTGTTGCCGGGCAAACCCGGGGCGCTGGAATGGTTGGGCGAAAACGTCGAGCGCAACGGTCGCGTGGCAGTGGATGGCGCGGTCATGGCCCTGGCTTCGGCGCGCCAACTGGGTGAGCGGCTGAAGGCGCGTGGAGCGCGGCTGGTGACTGACATGGACCTGCTGGGTCAGGTCTGGGACGGGCGCCCGGCGCTGCCAGGTAACCCGGTGTACCAGCACTTGCCGCCACACGCCACGGTGAACCGGGCGGAAAAGCTCGCGCAATTGCGCCAGGGCATCCAGGCCAAGGGGGCCGACTGGCACTTCATCGCGACCCTGGATGACATTGCCTGGCTGTTCAACCTGCGCGGAAGCGATGTTTCCTACAATCCGGTTTTCCTGGCCTTTGCCCTGATCAATCAGCAGCAGGCCATCCTGTTCGTGGGCCAGGACAAGGTGGACGCGCACCTGCGTCAGGTGCTCGAGGTCGACGGCATCGAGGTGCGTGACTACAGCGAAGCAGGCAAGGCGCTAGGCACCGTTCCCGCAGGGGCGCGGCTGCTGGTGGATCCGGCCCGGGTCACCTGCGGCCTGCTGGACAACCTGGCGGCAGAGGTGGTGCTTGTCGAGGGGCCCAACCCCACCACGCTGAGCAAGTCTTGCAAGGGTGACGACGACCTGGTGCACATTCGCCAGGTCATGGAGCAGGACGGCGCAGCCTTGTGCGAGTTTTTCGCCTGGTTCGAGGCGAACCTCGGCCTGGAGGTCATTACCGAGCTGACGGTTGACGAGCAATTGAGTGCCGCGCGTGCTCGGCGCCCGAACTTCGTGTCGCTGAGTTTTTCTACCATCGCCGCCTTCAATGGCAATGGCGCGATGCCACACTACCGTGCCACCGAGCAGTCGCATGCGCTCATCGAGGGTAATGGCTTGCTGCTGATCGACTCGGGCGGTCAATACCTGGGCGGCACTACCGACATCACCCGCATGGTGCCGGTCGGTAGTCCCAGCCAGGCACAGAAGCAGGACTGCACCCGTGTGCTCAAGGGCATGATTGCCCTGTCGCGTGCCACGTTCCCGCGGGGGGTGCTGTCGCCGTTGCTCGACGCTATTGCCCGGGCGCCGATCTGGGCTGACCAGGTCGATTATGGCCATGGTACCGGCCACGGGGTGGGCTACTTCATGAACGTGCATGAGGGGCCTCAAGTGATCGCCTACCAGGCGGCACCTGCACCGCAGACGGCGATGCAAGCGGGCATGATCAGCTCGATCGAGCCGGGTACGTACCGCCCGGGGCAGTGGGGTGTACGCATCGAGAACCTGGTGGTCAACCGCGAAGCAGGAAAGAGTGCCTTCGGTGACTTCCTGCAATTCGAGACCCTGACCCTGTGTCCTATCGACACCCGCTGTCTGTTGCCCGAGTTGCTGACCAAGGAAGAGGTGGAGTGGCTGAACAGCTATCACGCCCGCGTGCGTGAGCGCCTGGCACCCTTGCTACAAGGGGATGCGCTAGCTTGGTTGGAGGTGCGTACCGCACCGCTGTAACGCAGATGAAAAAGGGCAGTTTGCGAGCTGCCCTTTTCTCTATTTACAGATGATGATCATGCTACGGCTGGTGTAACCTGCAGGGTTTATGCCGAACAAGTAGTCACCGGCTTCCTCATCGCTATCGCCCGAGCGTGCAATGACCCGGTAGCCGCGCGTGCTGCAGGAGCTTGCGGCCTTGCTGTAGCAATTGTCCCATGAGGAAGAAAGGCCGGAGCAATTGATATGCAGGCCCTTCTTGCCCCTTTTGACCTCGGTCTTGGCTGTGGCGGCACATCCAGCAATAGCCAAGATGGCCAGGATGAGAAAAATTCGTTTCATTCCTGTCCTTAAATGCAGGGCAAATCATTTGTCACGACCCTGTCGTTGTCGCTTCGGTTCTTCCTGAACCTTCCCCAGCGTCCGTGTTCGGCCCAGTAGATAGCGTAAAGATGATGATTCTGTGACAGCTTAATCAGCGAGACGGGCTGCTACAATCACTAATCCTTTCTCAAATGAAAATATTTCTCATATCAGTCTGCTGCGATCGCCGGGCTAGGCGCCTTGCGCATGGACAGGGTGGTGCCGACCGAGGCGGTAATGATTGCCAGAATCGCCAGCCATTGAGTAAGCGTCAGCACTTCGCCAAGGAACAGCAGGCCGGACAATGCGCCAAATGCCGGTTCGATGCTCATCAGGGTGCCGAACGTGCGCGCCGGAATTCGCGTGAGGGCAACCATTTCCAGGCTGTATGGCAGCGCGGTGGACAGTATTGCAACCGCCAACGCCATGGGGATCACTGCAGGTGTGAGCAGGGCGCTACCGGCGTGGGCGATGCCGATGGGGGCGACGAACAGGGCCGCAACTACCACCCCCAGGGCCGCGCTCTGGATGCCGTGCTCGGCCCCTGCACGTTGTCCGAACAGGATGTACAGTGCCCAGCATGCCCCCGCACCCAGCGCATAGGCGGCGCCCAGTGGGTCGAGTGCCTGGCCGCTGTGGCCTGCCGGCAGTAACAGCAGCAGGCCGGCGATGGCCAGGGCAATCCACAGGAAATCGATCGGTCGCCGCGAGGAGAAGATCGCCACGGCCAACGGGCCAGTGAATTCCAGGGCGACGGCGATACCGATCGGTACTGTCTGCAAGGCCATATAAAAGAGGAAGTTCATGCCACCCAGCGCCATGCCGTAGATGACCACGTTGCGCAACGTGTTGGCGGTCATGCGTACCCGCCACGGGCGCAATATAAGCAGCATGATGATGCTGGCGAAAATCAGGCGCAGGGCGGTGGTGCCTTGTGCGCCGATGATCGGGAACATGCTTTTGGCCAGAGAGGCGCCGGACTGAATCGATGCCATGGCGATAAGCAGTAGGCCGATCGGGAAAAGGGTGGCGGCCAGGCTGCGGGGCTGGGTGTTCATTTAAGTGCGGCAATCCTTGGGTGGGGAGGTGGTGAGCAATATAGTGCGCAATTGGTGGGGTGGGTGGTAGCCCTCAAGCGGGTTTGGCAGAAATATTTCAACTCATTTAAATTAAAGGTTGACCTTCTCGATAGCCTCCCTATAATGCGCACCACTCCAACGCGGTAGCGAAGCAAGGCTAGCGACTGTGTTGAGTCAAGTGTTTGAAGTGAAACGAGTTTCTCGCAAAAAACTTCAAAATAAACGCTTGACAGGATCTGAGGAAAGCGTAGAATGCGCGCCTCGGTTGAGACGAAAAGCTCTTAACCAAACGCTCTTTAACAAATCGAATCAAGCAATTCGTGTGGGTGCTTGTGAGTACGGACTGATAGTCAAAAAGATTA
>NZ_JBTRAR010000020.1:0-128973 GCF_054611535.1 Pseudomonas sp. VEM90
GCCAGCAGGGCCGGCCCTTTCGCGGGTAAACCCGCTCCTACGCCAGCCTCGTATGCCTGAGGCTTGCGCACCCTTGTAGGAGCGGGTTTACCCGCGAATACGGTGGCGGCGGCAACGGTGAACGGCAGGTAGAAATTGGCCAGCAGGGCCGGCCCTTTCGCGGGTAAACCCGCTCCTACGCCAGCCTCGTATGCCTGAGGCTTGCGCAACCCTTGTAGGAGCGGGTTTACCCGCGAATACGCTGGCGGCGACAACGGTGAACGGCCGGTAGAAATTGGCCAGCAGGGCCGGCCCTTTCGCGGGTAAACCCGCTCCTACGACGGCCTGGTATGCCTGAGGCTTGCGCAACCCTTGTAAGAGCGGGTTTACCCGCGAATGGGCTGCGCAGCAGCCCCAATAAATTTATCTGGCAGAAGTCTGCTCGGCCAACGCCACCGCACGGAACATCGCCCGGCGCTTGTTGATGGTTTCTTCCCATTCCAGCGCCGGCACCGAGTCGGCAACGATGCCGCCACCGGCCTGCACATGCAACTCGCCGTCCTTGATCACTGCAGTACGAATGGCAATTGCGGTATCCATATTGCCGTTCCAGGCAAAATAGCCGACGGCGCCGCCGTAAACACCACGCTTGACCGGCTCCAGCTCGTCGATGATTTCCATCGCGCGGATCTTCGGCGCACCCGACAAGGTGCCAGCCGGCAGAATCGCCCGCAGTGCATCCATCGCCGTGAGGCCTTCACGCAACTGGCCAGTAACGTTGGAGACAATGTGCATCACGTTGGAGTAACGCTCGATCACCATCTTTTCGGTCAGGCGCACACTGCCGGTCGAAGACACACGGCCCACATCGTTGCGACCCAGATCGATCAGCATCAGGTGCTCGGCAATTTCCTTGTCGTCCGACAGCAGGTCGTCTTCCAGCGCCCGGTCCGCCTCCTCGGTCGCACCACGCGGGCGGGTACCGGCAATCGGGCGCACGGTGACCAGGTTGTCCTCGACACGTACCAACACCTCGGGCGAGCTGCCGACCACATGGAAGTCACCGAAGTTGAAGAAGTACATGTACGGCGTCGGGTTGAAACAGCGTAGCGCGCGGTACAGGTCGATAGGCGCAGCCTTGAAGTCGATCGACATGCGCTGCGACGGCACCACCTGCATACAGTCCCCGGCCAGGATGTATTCCTTGATACGACCGACGGCGTTTTCGTAATCCTCGCGGGTGTAGCTGGAGCGGAACTCCGGCTCGGTTGCCTGCGGGCCGCTAAGGTCCAGACCCCGGCGCGGGGTGATTGGCTGGCGCAAGGTTTCCAGCAAGCCTTGCAGGCGTGCCTGGCCCTGTTCGAAAGCCTGATCTTCAACTGGGTCGACCAACACGATGGCGTGCATCTTGCCCGCCAGGTTGTCGAACACCACCACCGCGTCGGACACCATCAGCAGGATATCCGGTACGCCCAGCGGGTCCGGATTGGGACTGGCACCCAGGCGCTTTTCTACATAGCGCACACAGTCGTAGCCAAAGTAGCCGACCAGGCCGCCATTGAAGCGCGGCAGGCCGGGGATATCGGCAACTTTGTAGCGGTCCTTGAAGGTTTCAACGAATGCCAGCGGGTCTTCGACCTCACAGCTTTCCACCTCGACGCCATCCTGCAGGATGCTGACATGGTAGCCATGCACACGCATCACCGTGCGCGATGGTAAGCCGATCATCGAGTAACGGCCCCACTTCTCGCCGCCCTGCACCGATTCGAGCAGGTACGAGTTGGGCTGGTCAGCCAGTTTCAGGTAGATCGACAGCGGCGTGTCGAAGTCGGCCAAGGTTTCACAGGCCAAGGGAATACGGTTGTAGCCGGCAGCAGCCAGGCGCAGGAATTCTTCGCGGTTCATGAGTAGTCTCGTGGCAAGCAGCAATAGGTCAGGCAAACGGACGGGCCGGCACACGCCGGCAGGCTGAAGTCAGGCGCGCCAACGCCAACGGGCCAAGGCCTTGATGACTTTCATCCAGAATTTGCCAGTAACCGCCACGGTGGACTCTCTGTCTTGTGAGGCTTGAAGGTCCGCCAACGTTATCCCAGTGGCCGGGTCTGCGCAACCGGGCAGCAATGCGCGCAAGTCGTCGATTACCAGGCTGGGGGATTCATCGTCGATCGGCCTGCCATGGTTATAGCCGTAGGTCAGGCCCACGCATTGCACGCCAGCCGCCTTGGCCGCCTGCACGTCACTGCGCGAATCACCCACGAACAGGGATTGCTGCGGGGTAACACCGGCCATCTGCATGACGAACAGCAACGCCGCCGGGTCGGGCTTTTTCTGCGGCAAGGTGTCGCCACCAATGATCCAGCGGAAGAAATTGCCGATCTTCATCTGGTCCAGCAGCGGGCCAACGAAACGCTCAGGCTTGTTGGTAATCAGCGCCATTTCCACGCCCTGCTTGCGCAGCCAGCGCAGGGTGTCCCGTACGCCGGGATAGACCACGGTCAGTTCATGGCTTTCGGCATAAGCGTCCATGAACAACGCCAGCGCCTGTTCTGCCAGCGCATCGTCCACTTCGGCATGGTCGATGCCACCCGCCAACGCGCGGCGCACCAGCACCTGGGCGCCATTGCCAACCCAGTGGCGCACTGCCTCAAGGCCAGCAGGCGGGCGCCCCAGTTCGAGCAGCATACGGTCCACAGCCGCGGCCAGGTCAGGCACGGAATCGATCAGGGTACCGTCCAGATCGAACATTACCAACCTGGGCAGCGTCCCCGGGAACAGCTGCTCGAAGCCACTCATGAGCGGGCCAGGGCCAGTTCGGCACGCATCTTGGCGATGACTTCCCGGTAGTCCGGGGCGTTGAAGATCGCCGAGCCGGCCACGAAAGTGTCGGCGCCAGCGGCAGCGATCTCGCGGATGTTGTTGACGTTCACGCCACCATCGATCTCCAGACGGATATCACGGCCACTGGCGTCGATCAGCGCACGCGCTTCGCGCAGCTTGTCGAGAGTGCCGGGAATGAACTTCTGCCCGCCAAAGCCTGGGTTGACGCTCATCAGCAGCACCATGTCGATCTTGTCCATCACGTACTTCAGGGCGTCCAGGCTGGTGGCCGGGTTGAACACCAGGCCGGCCTTGCAGCCACCATCCTTGATCAGCTGAAGCGAACGGTCGATGTGCTGTGTGGCTTCAGGATGGAAGGTGATGTAGGTAGCACCCGCTTCGATAAAGTCGCCAATGATGCGGTCAACCGGGCTGACCATCAGGTGTACGTCGATCGGCGCAGTGACGCCGTACTTGCGCAGAGCGGTACAGACCATCGGACCGATGGTCAGGTTGGGGACATAATGATTGTCCATGACATCGAAGTGGACGATGTCTGCACCCGCAGCCAATACCTTGTCGACGTCCTCACCCAGGCGGGCAAAATCGGCAGAGAGAATGGAGGGGGCAATAGCGTAGGGCTGCATGGCGCACCTGTTGGCAGAGTCACGGTGGCGCGCATTGTAACTCAGGGAAAGCGATGAAGGCTGATTGGTATCAATTGGTGTCGACCAGCGCAACCTGTACCGGCCTCTTCGCGGCTAGAGCCGCTCCTACCGGGCCCGCAGTACCCTGTAGGAGCGGCTCTAGCCGCGAAGAGGCCGGCACAGGCAACCCATCATCAAGCCGGCTGTTGAGTCCTCAACTTCTCACTACGCCCACGCAACCATTCCAGGGTGAGCAGCAACACCACCGAGAACGCAATCAGCAAGGTCGCCGCTGCGGCAATGGTTGGGCTCAGGTTCTCGCGGATACCGCTGAACATCTGCCGCGGCAGGGTTGCCTGCTCCGGCCCGGCGAGGAACAGCGTCACCACCACCTCGTCAAACGAGGTAGCGAAGGCAAACAGCGCTCCCGAGATGACACCGGGCGCGATCAGCGGCAGGGTCACCCGGCGGAAAGCCAGCAAAGGCGAGGCTCCCAGGCTGGCCGCTGCGCGCACCAGATTGTAGTTGAAGCCCTGCAGCGTCGCCGACACGGTAATGATGACGAACGGCACACCCAGTACCGCATGCACAAGAATCAGCGAGATGAAGCTGTTGCCCATGCCCAAAGGGGCGAAGAACAGGTAACTGGCCACCCCGATGATCACTACCGGCACCACCATCGGCGAGATCACCAACGCCATCACCAGCGACTTGCCGGGGAAATCGCCACGGGTCAGGCCGATGGCCGCCAAGGTGCCGAACACCATGGCCAGTACCGTGGCCGCCGGGGCAACGATGATGCTGTTCTTCAACGCCCGCATCCACTCGGCCGAGCCGAAGAAATCCTGATACCACTGCAGCGAGAAGCCCTGCAGCGGGTACACCAGGAAGCTGCCACTGTTGAACGACAGCGGCACGATCACCAGCACCGGCAAGATCAGGAACAGCAGGATCAAGCCACAGAGAATGCGCAGGCTGTAGTACCAGACCCGCTCCACGGGCGACATGTATGGGCTCAGCATGACAGGCTCCTCAGCTCAGGCGCAGGCGGCTGGCGCCGACCAGCCAGCTATAGATCAGGTACAACAGCACGGTCGCCAGCAGCAACAGCCCGCCCAGTGCGGTGGCCATGCCCCAGTTGATGCTGGTGTTGGTGTAGAAGGCGACGAAGTAGCTGACCATCTGGTCGTTGGGGCTACCCAGCAGCGCCGGGGTGATGTAGTAACCGATGGCCAGGATGAACACCAGCAGGCAACCGGCGCCAACACCGGCGTAGGTCTGCGGGAAATACACCCGCCAGAAACTGGCGAACGGGTGGCAGCCCAGCGAGATCGCCGCACGCATGTAGCTCGGGGAAATACCCTTCATCACGCTGTACAGCGGCAGGATCATGAACGGCAGCAGGATGTGCACCATCGAGATGTAGACGCCTGTGCGGTTGAACACCAGCTCCAGCGGCTGGTCAATGATGCCCATGGCCATCAGCGCGCCGTTGATCAGGCCGCCCGACTGCAGTAGCACGATCCAGGCCGCCACCCGCACCAGGATCGATGTCCAGAATGGCAACAGCACCAGAATCATCAGCAGGTTACTCTGCCGGGTCGGCAGGTTGGCCAGCAAGTAGGCCAGTGGGTAGGCCAGTACCAGGCAGATAGTGGTAATTACCACCCCCATCCACAGGGTACGTACAAAGATGTCCAGGTAAATGGCCTGGTCCGGAGTGGCCTTGGCCAGTTCACCAAGGTCATCGATGCGGTGGTCCACCGAGGCCAGCAGGTAGAAAGAAGTCACCGAACTGGTATTGCGGCGTATCGCCTGCCAATAAGCCGGGTCGCCCCAACGCTCGTCGACAGCCTGCAACGCGTCTTTATAAGAGGCAGGCTCAGCCTTGAATGGCAGTGCACGGGCGGTCTTGGTCAACAAGCTGCGGTAGCCGGCCAGTTCCATGTTCAAGCGTTTGGAAAGGTCACCAAGGGTATGGTTCTTGCGCGCCACAGCCAAATCCTGGCTGAGCGCCTTGTAAACGTCCTCGCCAGGCAGGCTCTTGCCATCCCACTGGCTGATGACTTCCACCGTGCGCGGCAGGCCGCCGACCACTTCCGGGTTGCCGACGCTCTTGTACAGCAGCGCCGCAATCGGCACCAGAAACACCAGCAAAAGAAACAGCGCCAGCGGCGCGATCAACGCCTGCGCCTTCCAGCGGTTAACCCGCTCGGCGTGTTTGAGGCGCTGCTTGAGACTTGGATCTGCGCCTTCTTTGAGGGGCACTGCAATGGCCATGGCGAACTCCGCAATACAGGCTGAAATGGGGGCCGCTTTGCGGCCCCACACACTGGACGTTTACTTCTTCGCCGCCCAGGCGTTGAAGCGTTGCTCCAGCTGTTCGCTGTTGTCGGCCCAGAACGCCACGTCGATCTGCACCTGGTTGGCAATGTTCTCAGGCGTGGTCGGCATGTCTTTCTTCACTTCGTCCGACAGCAGGCTCACGGCCTTGGAGTTGGCCGGGCCATAGGCGATGTTCTCGGAGTAGATCTTCTGCTGCTCAGGCTTGACGCTGTAGGCGATGAACTTCTTCGCCTCTTCGACGTTCTTGGCACCCTTAGGGATCGCCCATGCATCAAAGTCGTAGATGCCGCCGTTCCACACCACCTTGAGGTTGCTCTCTTTCTGCACAGCGGCAATACGCCCGTTGTAGGCAGAACTCATGACCACGTCGCCAGAGGCCAGGAACTGTGGCGGCTGTGCACCCGCTTCCCACCACTGGATGCTGGGCTTGAGTTCGTCGAGTTTCTTGAAGGCGCGGTCCACACCCTCTTTGGTGCTTAGCACCTGATACACGTCCTTCGGTGCCACACCGTCGGCCATCAGGGCGAACTCCAGGGTGTACTTGGCGCCCTTGCGCAGGCCGCGCTTGCCAGGGAATTTCTTGGTGTCCCAGAAATCCGCCCAGCTGGTGGGTGCGGCCTTCAGCTTGTCAGCGTTGTAGGCCATGACCGTGGACCAAACGAAGAAACCTACGCCGCACGGCTGGATGGCGCCCTTCACATAATCAGACTCGTTACCGAACAGGGCCGGGTCAAGCTCTTCGAACATGCCCTCGTCGCAACCGCGCGCCAGCTCTGGCGACTCAACCTCGACCAGGTTCCACGACACACTCTTGGTGTCGACCATCGCCTTGACCTTGGCCATTTCGCCGTTGTATTCACCAGCGATAATCTTGCCATTACCCGCTTTTTCCCAGGGTTCGTAGAAGGCTTTGACCTGGGCAGCCTTGTTGGCGCCCCCGAACGAGATCACGGTGAGGTCTGCGGCCATGGCCTGGCCAGCGGTGAACAGCCCCAAAGCCAGGGCGGTCAGTTTCAACGGCTTGCGCATTATTATTCTCTCCACAGTACAGGGTTGGTGAAGCAATCCATCAATGGGCTTCGGCAATCGGATCGAGCGCGCGGGCGTGCTCCACCTCCCAGCCCAGCGGTACCACATCGCCCACGGCCAACGCCGGGTCGAGCTCGGCAATAGGCTGCTTCACGAAGAAGTCGCCTTTGCCGCAAACCTCCAGACGCACCCGCACGTGGTCGCCCAGGTAAATGAATTCGGCCACCCGGCCAGAGAACCGGTTGACGCAGCTTTCACTGTGGCCGTTCAGCCGCACGCGCTCCGGGCGTATCGACAGGGTCACCGGCTCGCCGGCCTGGCCGACATTCACCGCCAGCGCCTCGACCCGCTCGCCGCGAGGCAACTGCACCTGGCAACGTTTGCCATCGCTGGCCAGCAGCGTGCCGCTAATGCGGTTGTTCTCGCCGATGAAGTTGGCGACGAAGGTGTTGCAGGGCTCTTCGTACAGCGTGCGCGGGTCGGCGATCTGCTGGATTTCGCCCTGGTGGAACACCGCCACGCGGTCGGACATGGTCAGCGCTTCGCCCTGGTCGTGGGTCACGTACACCACGGTCACACCGAGGCGTTGGTGAATGTGCTTGATCTCCATCTGCATGTGTTCGCGCAGTTGCTTGTCCAGCGCGCCGAGTGGCTCGTCCATCAGCACCAGCTGCGGCTCGAACACCAGTGCCCGGGCCAGCGCCACACGCTGCTGCTGGCCGCCGGACAGCTGGCCCGGGTAGCGCTTGGCGAAAGCGTCGAGCTGGACCATGTTCAGCACACGCTTGACCCGCTCACTGATGTCGGTCTTGCTCAGGTTGCGCACGGTCAGCGGAAAAGCCAGGTTCTCGGCCACGGTCATGTGCGGAAATAGCGCGTAGTTCTGGAACACCATGCCGATATCACGCTTGTGCGGCGGCACGTTGTTGATCGAGCGCCCGCCAAGCTGGATTTCACCAGCGGTGGGGGTTTCGAAGCCCGCCAGCATCATCAGGCTGGTGGTTTTGCCGGAACCGGACGGGCCAAGCAGGGTGAGGAACTCGCCCTTGCGGATATCCAGGTTGAGGTCTTTGACGATCAGCGACTCGCCGTCGTAGCTCTTCTGCACACCACGGAAGCTGACCAGCGTTTCGCCGGTTGCAGCGTTCGACTTCGCCTCGCTCATGCCTGCACCTTCTTGTTGGATGACTGCGTAGGCAGAAGAGTAGAAGAGACGCAAGCGCCCGAAAATCGGGGGTACTGAGAGAATGCCATCATCCGGGTGGAAGATTTGTTGTAGGGATCGCCCTACAACGATGGCGGGATTGGAATGCCCTCCAAAGCAGTCCACCGAACCTGTGGGAGCGGGCATGCCCGCGAAGAGGCCGGCTCAGCCATAGAGATCAGCAGGCCAGGCCCGTTCGCGGGCATGCCCGCTCCCACAGAGGCTTCGGCAAGTTTCGGGCACCCGTATGTCGCAATCAGATCAGCTTGTGCTCCATGGCGTACTTCACCAGCTCCGCCAACGAGTTCACTTTCAACTTCTGCATCAGGCGCGCCTTGTGAGTGCTGATGGTCTTGCTCGACAGCGCCAACTGCTGGGCAATGTCGTTGACGTTGGCGCCCTGGGCCAGGCGCTCGAACACCGAAAACTCCCGCTCCGAGAGCAGTGTGTGCAACGGCCGGGATTCGGTCAGGCCCACTTCGAACACCATGCGGTCGGCCAGCGACGGGTCGATATAACGCCCACCACCCGCCACCCGCCGAATCGCCGTCAGTAACAGCGCCGGATCACTGTCTTTGGTGGCATAGCCTGCCGCTCCGGCCTTCAGCGCCCGCGCCGCCATCTGTGCCTCATCGTGCATCGACAACATCAGGATCGCCGGCGCATCCTGCAACGCCTGGATACGCGGGATCGCCTCCAGACCGTTGACACCTGGCATCGAGATGTCCAGCAGTACCACCTCGCACGGTGTGTGGCGCAGGGTTTCGAGCAACTGCTCGCCGTTCCCGGCCTCCCCCGCCACTTGCATGTCCTTGGCCAGGCCAATCAACTGTTTGATGCCTTCACGGACAATGGTGTGGTCTTCGGCCACCAGTACTCGAATCACGATTGCTCTCCTACTCCAACGGAATGGCCACGCTCAGGCTGGTGCCTTCACCCGGCTCACTGTCCAGCGCCATGCTCCCCCCCAGCATCAGCACCCGCTCACGCACACCCACCAGGCCAAACGAGGTGGGCCGGGTCTGCTCGCGGCAAAAGCCTTGGCCATCATCACTGACCGTCATGCGCAGCTGTCCGCCCTCACGTACCAGTTCAATCTCCACGCTGTGCGCCTGGGCGTGACGCATCACATTGGTCAGCGCCTCCTGGAGGATACGAAACAGACCGGTGGCCTTGGCATCACTCAATGCTGGCAGATTGTCGGGTACTTGCACCAGACAGGGGATTTGCGTACGTGCCTCGAAGCGCCGCGCCTGCCATTCGATGGCCGAGGCAATGCCGGCATCGAGGATCGGCGGACGCAAGGCAGTGGCGACATCGCGCACCAGCTGGAACAACTGGGCGATCAGGCGTTTCATGCTCGCCAGGCGTTCATTCAGTCCCGGGTCCAGTTCGGCATAGGCCAGCTCGCACATCGACACTTCCAGCTTGAGCACGGTCAGCATCTGCCCCAATTCATCATGCACTTCCCGGGCGATACGGGCTTTTTCTTCTTCGCGCACGCTCTCCAGGTGGGCCGAGAGTTCGCGCAGCTGCTCCTGGGACTTCGCCAGCGCCAGCTCCGCCCGCTTGCCCTGTGTGATGTCCCAGACTATACCGTCCCACACCACCTGACCGTTGCCCAGGCGCCGGGCGCTGGCCTTGATGTCGGCCCAGCGCTGTTCGCCCTGCCGGGTGAGAATGCGCCCCTGCCAGGACCAGTCCTGGTCGCTGACCAAAGCCAGGTCCTGCACCCGGTGGTAATCCGCACGGTCCTCGGGGTGTACCAGGTTGCGCAGCCCCATCTGTGGGTGCTGGATCTCGCTGGGTGCATAACCCACCAACGCCTCGCTACCCTCGCTGATATAGGGGAACTCCAGATCGCCCTCGGCCGGGTCACGCTCCAGGCGAAACACCAAACCAGGTACGTTGCCAGCAATGCCCTTCAACCGCGCCTCGCTTTCGCGCAGGGCCGCCAGGGCGCGGTGCCGTTCGGTGACATCGGCGAGGTAGACCACCAGGTATTCGGAATCACGAAAGCGCAGAAAGCTCAGCGACAGCTCCACGGGTAGCAAGCTCTGATCAGCCCGCCGGCACTGCGTCTCAAACTGACCGACACCGCCCGCCCCCGTACGCGCGCCCTTCCACAGCTCTAGCCAGCGGTCCATGTTCAGGCTTGGCTCGAAGTCGCTCAGCGGCCGCTCCAGCAGTTCACCCTCGGTGTAGCCCAACATGCGCTCGGCGGCATGGTTGGCGTAACGCACATGGCTGTCCCAATTGACCCAGAGGATACCCACGGTGCTCTGATCGATGGCGAACTGGCTCAGGCGCAACGCCTCTTCACGCACCTGGCGCTCCACAAGGCTTTCCCGCGCGGCCAGCAGGCTGCGCTCCAGCTGGCGCTGCTGCCGGCGTTGCCACACCAGCGTGGCCAAGGCACACAGCAGCAACATACCGAACAGCAAGGCGATGTTCTGCCAGAAGCCAGGCGACTCGCTCAGGCGAGGGGTTTTCGGCTGCAACCAACGCTGATGCAGTTGTTCCAGCTCCTTGGCCGGCAGTGCCTGCAGGCCGCGTTCAAGTACATCGGCCAGCAGCGGCCAGTCGCGCCGCGAACCGATACGCAACAGCTGCGGCAGGCCAATATCGCCAACCACCGCCAGCTCACCGAACTCGCTCTCGCGCGACAGGCGGCTGAGCTGCGCTTCATCCAGCACGGCGAAGCTGGCCTGGCCACCGACCACCAGTTGCAAGGCCTCACGCTCGTCGGGCACCCCCTGGAGGTTGAGGTTGCCGTAGTTGCCGCGCAGGTAGTCCGCCAGGGGGCTGGGCATGCGCACCGCCACGCGTTGCTCGGCGTCAAGCTTTTCCAGCTCCACGGCCATGGCCCCGGTGCGCGGCCCCACCAGCAGTTGTGGCACGCGCATGTACGGGTCGCTGAATAGCCACAGGCGCAGACTGGCCGGCGTCTGGGTAAGGCCAGGGGCGAAGTCGATTTCGCCGCTCTGCAGGGCATGTTCCAAACTGGCCTGGTCACTGAAGTTACGCCAGGTGAGGTCCAGCCGCAGCGCCTGTGCCAGGCTGTTCACCAGTTCCACATTGGCCCCGTACAGTTGCTGCAGACGCCGGTCGAACTGGGCGTAGGGCGCCTGCAACACCAGGCCGACACGCAGGCTGCGGTGGGTGTCCAGCCACTGCTGCTGGTCAGGCTCCAGCGCCACAGAGGGCTGCGCCTCGGGCCTGGCCCAGACAATCAAGGGCAGCCACAAGCAGCCGATAACCAACAGGCGACGCACTCGCTTCATCTATACGCTCGACTTGGCAAAGACGGCCATGCAGCATGGCCGTCACGGGCAAATACTATTAGGCTGCCGGTTTCATTCTGGCCCTGGGTTGACTCATGTCCACACTTTATCGCACGACGCTGGCAGTGTGCTGCCTGGCCTCGGTCCTTCCACTCGGCGCCCTGGCCGCCGATGCCGAAAAATCACCTGCAAATACCGTGGCACCGGCGGCCGAGGCCCCACGGCCACCCTTGCTGGAACGCAGCCAGGAGGATGCCCTGGCGCTGGAACGGCTGCTGCCCAAGGCTGAGCAGCAGACCCTGCAGGCCGGTGCCGACAGCTTCCTGGCCCTGTGGAAGCCGGCCAACGACAACGATCCGCAAGGGGCAGTGATCATCGTCCCCGGTGCTGGCGAAACGGCCGACTGGCCAAATGCAGTCGGCCCACTGCGGCAAAAATTCCCTGATATCGGCTGGCACAGCCTGAGCGTCAGCCTGCCCGACCTGCTCGCAGACAGCCCGCAAGCGCGGGTCGAAGCCACACCACCTGTAGCGCCTGCACAAGACAAAGGCGAAAGCGCACCGGTCAAGGACGTACCGGCCGACGCCAACGCCAACGTGGCCCAAGCCACGGCAGCAGATGCCGACACGGCAGAAAGCACCGATGCCGAACAAGCCAGCGAGCAGTCCGACCCGGCAGATGCCGAACGCATCTTCGCCCGCCTGGATGCCGCCGTGGCGTTCGCCCAGCAACACAACGCCCGCAGCATCGTACTGATCGGCCATGGTAGCGGTGCATATTGGGCGGCGCGCTACCTGAGCGAGAAGCAGCCACCGCAGGTACAAAAACTGGTGATGGTCGCTGCTCAGACACCTGCACGGGTGGAGCATGACCTGGAAAGCCTGGCCCCAACCTTGAAGGTACCGACAGCCGATATCTACTACGCCACCCGCAGCGCTGACCGCAATGCAGCCCAGCAACGCCTGCAGGCCAGCAAGCGGCAGAAGGATAGCCAGTACCGCCAGTTGTCATTGATCGCCATGCCGGGAAACAAAGCGGCGGCACAAGAGCAATTGTTCCGCCGGGTGCGGGGGTGGATGAGCCCTCAGGGTTGAGCCCGGCTTGATCCTGGTGGGGGGGCCATCAAAGACCGCGACGCTTGCGGATCATGGCATAGGCCTGGTGCAACTCACGGGTACGCGCGGTCGCTTCACGCACCTGTGCCTCGCTGGCACCGGTACCCGCCAGCTTGTCCGGGTGATGCCGGCTGACAAGCCGACGATAGGCCTGCTTGACCTTATCAGTGTCGGTATCTGTCTCCACCGCCAGCAAGCGCAACGCTGCCGCATAGGTCATGGGCGCGCTTTCTGCTCCCGTGGCCTTGCGCGGCTCGTACTCCAGCGACATGGCCTGCACCTGGCGTCGGCTCATGCCCAGCTTCTGCCCCCAGTCCAGCAGCAGCTCACGCTCCTTGTTGCCCATCTTGCCGTCAGCCCAGACCATGCGCCAACAGGCCCGCAAGGTGCCTTCCGCCGCGTGGGGCTGCTGACTGATGCGCCGCAGGTGCCCGCCAAGCCGGTCCTTGCCCGCCTTGCCGCGGTTGAACGCTTTGATGGCGCGCAGCCGAGCTGCCTCGGCCAAGTCCAGGCGCATCATCTCCTGACGCGCCTGCTGGATGTGCTGCTCAGCTACCCGGCCATCGCACTTGGCCAGGCGCCCGAGCATCACGAACAACAACTCGTCGTCACGTAATGCAGGGCGCCCACCCAGGCGCTCACGCATGTCTTCCCAGCCTTGCAAGCGCAGCCGGCGGTCAACGGCCTGCCCAAGCAACGCACCGAGCAAGGCACCCGGTATGCTCGCAACGGCAAAGCCGGCACCCACACCAATCACTGTGCCTGGCCACCACATGTCAGACACGCTCGCCAATCAGAGACTCAGCCTCGGCCAGGCGCTCAAGCGTGCCAACATCCACCCAGTGCCCACGGTAGTGTTCGCCAGATACCCTGCCGGCCGCCATCGCCTGGCGCAGCAACGGTGCCAGCTTGAAGGCGCCCGCCTGGCAACCTTCGAACAGCGCCGGGTGCAGCACCGAAATGCCGCTGAAGGTCAGCGTGCCTGGCGCGTCATCGCCGTCAACGACCTGCTCGCCCACCAGGCGGAAGTCACCGCGGCCGTGATGGCCAGGGTTGTCGACCAGCACCAGGTGAGCCAGGCCTTGCAGGGGAGCCTGCAGACGCGCGAAGTCGTAGTCGGTCCAGACATCGCCATTCACCAGCAGGAACGGCGCATCACCCAGCAAAGGCAGGGCCTTGAAGATGCCGCCACCGGTTTCCAGCGGTTCACCTTCAGGTGAATAGCGGATGCTCAGGCCAAAGCGGCTACCGTCCCCCAAGTGCTCTTCGATCTGCTGGCCAAGCCACGCATGGTTGATCACCACTTCGGTCACGCCCGCTGCCGCCAGGGCGCGCAGGTGGTACTCGATCAGCGGCTGGCCGGCGACCGGGACCAACGGTTTTGGGGTGTGCAGGGTCAGCGGGCGCATACGCTCGCCCTTCCCCGCAGCCAGGATCATGGCCTTCATGCACGCGCTCCGGCCTGCAACTCGGCAATCAGCTCACCCAGCTCCGCCAATTCGGGCCGACGACCGATCACTTCATTTATATAGGCGAAGAAACGCGGCACGTCGCCCAGGTAACGCGGCTTGCCGTCGCGGTGGCAGATACGGGCGAAGATGCCGATCACCTTCAGGTGGCGCTGCACGCCCATCAGGTCACTGGCGCGGTGGAAGGCTTCGAACTCAGCGTGCACCGGGATGCCGGCCGCCTGCGCCTGCTGCCAGTAATCGCTCAGCCAGCCTTCGACCCGCGCCTGCGGCCAGCTGACAAAGGCGTCCTTGAACAGGCAGGTAATGTCGTAGGTGACCGGGCCGTATACCGCATCCTGAAAGTCCAGCACACCAGGGTTGGGGGTGCTCTGCATCAGGTTGCGCGGCATGTAGTCACGGTGTACCAGCACCTTGGGTTGCGCCAGGGCGCTGTCGATCAGCAACTGGCTGACGCGCTGCCAGATGGCCTTCTGTGCATCGGTGAGGGTCAGGCCCAGCTCACGCCCCACGTACCATTCGGGGAACAGTTCCACTTCACGGCGCAGCAGGGCGTCGTCGTAGCTGGGTAGCGGCGCGTCCATCGGCAAACGCTGGAACTTCAGAAGGGCATCGATGGCGTCGGCGAACAGGCCATCGGCGTTGTCGGCACTGATGATGTCAAGGTATGTCCGAGTGCCCAGATCCCCAAGCAGCAGAAAGCCGCGTTCCAGGTCCTGGGCGTGGATCAGCGGCACATGCACGTCAGCGCTGGCCAGCAGGTGGTCGATGGCGACGAACGGTCGGCAGTTCTCCTGCGGGGGGGGCGCATCCATGATCACGAAACTGTGGCCAGCGCCCTGCCAGCGGAAATAACGGCGGAAGCTGGCGTCGCTGCTGGCAGCGGTCAAGCTGCCTGCAGGCACCTCGCCCCAGGCGTTGTCACGGAAAAGATCATTGAGCTGCTCATCGAGCCAGACCGTCAGTTGTTGCAGGCGTACATCGTGTTCAGGCATTGCAAGGGTCTCCGACGGCCCTAGCCGTCAAGCGGGTCATGCTTTATTATCCAGCATCTTTTTCAGACCATCGAGAGGCGTGCGGCCCCACACGCGGGCAGATGGCACGCAGGAAGCCCGGACTAATAAGATGGCATTGAAATCCCCCGCGTTTCGTAGAAAGTTTCCGTTGCTGGTAACCGGCGGTCTGCTGGCCCTGCAACCTCTGGCCACCTCATACGTAGTGGCAGCCGAACAATTCGACTGCCAAGTGTCCGCCGCCGGTGGTTGGGACTGCAAGCCCAAAACCCCAGTCAACAACTTGCCACCGCGCCCGGTGCACGAAGGTGCAGCCGTCAGCTCCGGTACCGAAGCTGCGGGCGAAGCCGAAACTGCGGACCGGCCCATGCTGGTCACCGAGGCCAAGGGCCGTGGCCTGAGGTCGCGCAGCGAAGACTACAGCCACCTGGACTGGGTTCCGCGTGAAAAGCTCACCGCCGCACAACTGGCTGAAACCGGCCCCTACTGCGGTGGCGCGTATATCGAGCCAACCCGCCCGGGCATGGCCGACACCACGCCGAAGGACGAGTCGCCGACCTACATCAATGCCAAGGTATCCAAGTACCAGCAGGAGCAGCAGATCGCCACCCTCGCCGGTGACGTGGTGATGCGCCAGGGCAGCATGCAGGCCGAGGCCGACGAGGCCAACCTCTACCAGGCCGAAAACCGTGGCGAGCTCAAGGGCAACGTCAAGATCCGTGACAACGGTTCGCTGGTGGTCGGTGACGAGGCACAGATCCAGCTCGACACTGGCGAAGCCCAGGTCGACAACGCCGAATACGTGATGCACAAGTCGCACATCCGCGGCAATGCCCTGTACGCCAAGCGCAGCGAAAACGCCATCATCCGCCTCAAGGACGGTACGTACACCACCTGCGAACCGGGCAGCAACGCCTGGCAGCTGAAGGGCAACAACATCACCCTGAACCCGGCAACCGGTTTCGGTACCGCGACCAACGTCACGCTGCGGGTCAAGGATTTCCCGGTGTTCTACACACCGTACATCTACTTCCCGATTGACGACCGTCGCCAGTCCGGATTCCTGCCGCCATCGTTCAGCACCAGCAGCGACACCGGCTTCATGCTGGTCACGCCGTACTACTTCAACCTGGCGCCCAACTACGACGCCACGTTGTATCCGCGCTACATGGCCAAGCGCGGCCTGCTGATGGAAGGCGAGTTCCGTTACCTGACGCCTTCCAGCGAAGGCCAGTTCGGCGGCGCCTACCTGAACGACAAGAACGACGACCGCAAAGATCAGACGGATTACAAAGATCAGCGCTGGATGGTCAACTGGCAGCACAAGGGTGGCCTGGACGAACGCCTGATGACTGAGGTGGACTACACCGACATCAGCGATCCGTTCTACTTCCAGGACCTGGAGTCCGACCAGATTGGCGTGGAAAGCCGCGATTTCCTGAATCAGCAGGGTGCATTGACCTACCGGGGCGATAGCTACACCGCGCGGTTGAATGTACATGCCTACGAGATGGCTACGATCTCGCAGATCACGCCGTATGACCGCCTGCCGCAGCTGACCCTGAACGGTACGCTGCCGTTCCAGCCAGGCGGTTTGAACCTTGGGTACGAGACTGAGGCTGTTCGTTTTGATCGTGACCTGAAGGACGATTTCGTTCTGGACGAAGATGGCAATCCAGACGCCAGCGCCGGCATAGCCGGTCGCCGCCTTGACGAAAATATCTTCGGCGTAGCCCGTGCCAACGGCACCCGCCTGAACGTCGCCCCGTCCATCAGCCTGCCGATGCAGGCCAGCTACGGCTACATCACGCCGAAGCTGAAGTACATGTATACGCACTACGACCTTGACCTGGATAGCAAGGGCAAGAGCGACATTGCTGCCGCGAACGCAGACACACTGGACGTGTTCGGCGACTACAAAAGCAACCTGAACCGCGATATCCCGATTTTCAGCGTCGACAGCGGCCTGTATTTCGATCGCAACACCTCGTTGTTCGGCACCAACTACCGCCAGACCCTCGAACCGCGCATGTTCTACCTCTATGTCCCGCACAAGGACCAGATGGACATCCCGCTGTTCGATACCGGCGAAACCCTGTTCAGCTACGATTCGCTGTTCCGCGACAACCGCTTCAGCGGCACTGACCGTATCGGCGACGAAAACAAACTGTCGCTGGGCGTGACCACCCGCTGGATTGAGGAGAACGGCTTCGAGCGCCAGAACTTCAGCATCGGCCAGGCCTACTACTTCAAGGACCGCAAGGTCCAGCTGCCAGGCATCGACTACCGCACCCGCAAGGACGCGCAATCCGATGTATCGCCGTACGCGCTGGTGTACAACTACTACTTCAACCGCGACTGGCGCTTCAATTCGGACTTCAACTGGGACCCGGACAGCCGCAGCACCCGCTCGGGCAGTGCGATGTTCCACTATCAGCCTGAAGACAACCCGAACAAAATCGTCAACCTCGGTTATCGCTATCGTAACGACACCATTGCCTACGACTCGACCACGGGTACCTGGAAAGTGGGCGGCGGTGACTATGGCACCCCGGGCGATCCGAACTACATCAAGGATTACTACAAGATCCAGCAGCACGACTTCTCGGTCATCTGGCCGATCGTGCCGCAGTGGAACGTTATCGCTCGCTGGCAGCATGACTACAACCGTAACCGTACCCTGGAAGCCATGGGTGGTTTCGAATACGACAACTGCTGCTGGAAGCTGCGCCTGATCAACCGTTACTGGATCGACTACGACGATTTCAGCCAGGCCCTTCCACAGAACGAAAAAGGCGACCACGGTGTCTTCCTTCAGATCGTCCTGAAAGGCCTCGGCGGCGTAGTTGGCAACAAGGTCGAGTCTTTCCTCGACCAAGGCATTCAAGGTTACCGTGAACGTGAAGACCAAGCTTATTGATCGTCTGCGCCCAGTGTTGCTGGGCGCCGCTTTACTGAGTGGCGCGGTGCATGCCGCGGTGCAACCTCTTGATCGCGTGGTGGCTATCGTCGACAACGACGTGGTCATGCAAAGCCAGCTGGAACAGCGTGTCCATGAGGTGCAGCAAACCATCGCCAAGCGCGGCGGCGGCGTACCGCCGACCAGCGCCCTGGAACCGCAGGTACTGGAACGCCTGATCGTCGAGAACCTGCAACTGCAGATCGGCGAGCGCTCCGGCATCCGCATCACCGACGAAGAGCTGAACCAGGCCATTGGCACCATTGCCCAGCGCAATGGCATGTCGCTGGACCAGTTCCGCGCGGCGCTGGCCCGGGACGGCCTGTCGTTCGACGACGCTCGCGAGCAGGTCAAGCGCGAGATGATCATCAGCCGCGTGCGCCAGCGCCGCGTTGCCGAACGCATTCAGGTGTCCGAGCAGGAAGTGAAGAACTTCCTGGCCTCGGACCTGGGCAAGATGCAGATGTCGGAAGAGTACCGCCTGGCCAACATCCTCATTCCGACCCCGGAAGCCGCCAACTCGGCCGACATCCAGAAGGCTGCGCGCAAGGTTGGTGACGTGTACCAGCAACTGCGCCAGGGCGCCGACTTCGGCCAGATGGCGATTGCCAACTCGGCCAGCGAAAACGCCCTGGAAGGCGGCGAGATGGGCTGGCGTAAAGCCGGTCAGTTGCCACCCGACTTCGCCAAGATGCTCAGCAGCATGCCGGTGGGCGAAATTACCCAGCCTATTCGCATCCCCAACGGCTTCATCATCCTCAAGCTCGAGGAAAAGCGCGGTGGCAGCGAGAACGTGCTGCGTGACGAAGTGCATGTACGCCACATCCTGATCAAGCCAAGCGAGATCCGCAGCGAGGCGGCCACCAAGCAGCTGGCCGAGCGCCTGTACGAGCGGATCAAGAGCGGCGAAGACTTCGGCGAACTGGCCAAGAGCTTCTCTGAAGACCCGGGTTCGGCACTCAATGGCGGCGACCTCAACTGGGTCGATCCGAACAGCCTGGTACCGGAGTTCCGTGAACAGATGGCCAATGCCCAGCAAGGCGTAGTGACCAAACCGTTCAAGACCCAGTACGGCTGGCACGTTCTGGAAGTGCTGGGCCGCCGCGCCACCGACAGCACCGAGCAGGCCCGCGAACAGCAGGCCCTGAGCGTACTGCGCAATCGCAAGTACGACGAAGAGCTGCAAACCTGGCTGCGCCAGATCCGCGACGAAGCCTACGTTGAAATCAAGCTGCCTGGCGCCGACCAGGCTGCCCAGTGAAGCCCCTGCGCTTCGCCGTCACCCCCGGCGAGCCGGCCGGCATAGGCCCCGACCTGTGCCTGCTGCTCGCCGCAGACGCCCAGCCCCACCCCCTGATCGCCATCACCAGCCGTGACCTGCTCGCCGAGCGGGCCACGCAGCTGGGGCTGGCCGTCAGCCTGCTGCCGGTAGCCCCGGGCCAATGGCCTGACCGCCCTGCCCCCGCGGGGAGCCTGTACGTCTGGGATACCCCTCTGGCGGCCCCGGTGGTGCCAGGCCAGCTCGACAAGGCCAACGCAGCGTTCGTGCTGGAAACCCTGACCCGCGCCGGGCAAGGCTGCCTGGACGGGCACTTCGCCGGGATGATCACTGCCCCGGTACACAAGGGTGTGATCAACGAAAGCGGTATCGCCTTTTCCGGGCATACCGAATTCCTTGCCGAACTGACCCGCACCGCACAAGTGGTAATGATGCTGGCTACCCGCGGCCTGCGCGTGGCCCTGGTGACTACGCACCTGCCACTGCGTGATATTGCCGACGCTATCACTGCCGAGCGCGTCGAACGTGTAACCCGTATCCTGCATGCCGATATGCGCGACAAGTTCGGCATTGCCAACCCGCGTATCCTCGTGTGCGGCCTCAACCCGCACGCGGGCGAGGACGGCCACCTGGGCCGCGAAGAAATCGACATCATCGAGCCGACCCTGGCCCGCCTGCGCACCGAAGGCATGGACCTGCGCGGGCCGCTGCCGGCCGATACCCTGTTTACCCCCAAATATCTGGAGCACTGCGATGCGGTGCTGGCGATGTACCACGACCAGGGCCTCCCCGTACTCAAGTACAAAGGCTTCGGCGCTGCAGTGAACGTGACCTTGGGCCTGCCAATCATCCGCACGTCGGTTGACCACGGCACCGCCCTGGACCTGGCCGGCACTGGCAAAGTCGACACCGGCAGCCTGCGCGTCGCTCTGGAAACCGCCTACCAGATGGCCGAGAACCGACCATGAACGAGCAATACCAACACCGGGCGCGCAAGCGCTTCGGCCAGAACTTCCTGCACGACGCCGGTATCATCGACCGCATCCTGCGTGCCATCAACGCCAAGGCCGGCGAACACCTGCTGGAAATCGGCCCGGGCCAGGGCGCCCTGACCGAAGGCCTGCTGGGCAGCGGTGCACAGTTGGACGTGGTGGAGCTGGACAAAGACCTGGTGCCGATCCTGCAGCACAAGTTCGCCGATCGCAGCAACTTCCGCCTGCACCAGGGTGACGCCCTGAAGTTCGACTTCAACCAGCTGGGCGTACCGCCGCGCAGCCTCAAGGTGGTTGGCAACCTGCCCTACAACATCTCCACCCCGCTGATCTTCCACCTGCTAAGCCACGCCGGGCTGATCCGCGACATGCATTTCATGCTGCAGAAGGAAGTGGTCGAGCGCATGGCCGCCGGCCCTGGCGGCGGTGACTGGGGGCGCTTGTCGATCATGGTGCAGTACCACTGCCGCGTGGAGCACCTGTTCAATGTCGGCCCTGGTGCCTTCAACCCGCCCCCGAAAGTGGATTCGGCGATCGTCCGCCTGGTGCCGCACGAAGTGCTGCCGTTCCCGGCCAAGGACCACCTGCTGCTGGAGCGTGTCGTTCGCGAAGCGTTCAACCAGCGCCGCAAGACCCTGCGCAACACCATGAAGGGCCTGCTGGACAGCGCCGCCATCGAGGCTGCCGGCGTTGATGGCAGCCTGCGCCCTGAACAGCTCGACCTGGCAGCCTTCGTGCGCCTGGCTGACCAACTGGCGGATCAGCAACAAGCCTGATTTAGCCCGTACCGGCCTCTTCGCGGGCCACAAGGGATCGCACAACCCTCAAATCCTGTGCGAACCCTTGTAGGAGCGGGTTTACCCGCGAAGAGGCCGGCACAGCCCCCCCAAAGCCCGATCACCGCTGGCCCTCCCCCCTTCCAATGGCCTAGACTGCATTATTGCGTCAGTTCGCCCAAGGCCCTTGCATGTCCGACCCCCGCTATCAAATCGACGTCAGCGTCGTGACCCGCTACCTGAAAGAACAATCCGACCCCGAAAACAGTCGTTTCGCGTTCGCCTACACCATTACCGTGCAGAACAACGGTTCGCTCACGGCCAAGTTGCTGTCGCGCCACTGGCTGATCACCAACGGTGACGGCGAGGTAGAGGAAGTACGCGGCGCCGGCGTGGTCGGCCAGCAACCCAACATAGACCCTGGCCAAAGCCATACTTACAGCAGTGGTGCCGTCATCAGCACCCGCGTTGGCACCATGCAGGGCAGCTACCAGATGTTCGCCGAAGACGGTAAGCGCTTCGACGCCGAAATTGCCCCCTTCCGCCTGGCAGTGCCCGGGGCGCTGCACTGATGGCAACCTACGCCGTCGGTGACCTGCAGGGCTGCCTGCAGCCACTCAAATGCCTGCTCGATCGCGTCAGTTTCAACCCCGCCGTCGACCGCCTGTGGCTGGTCGGCGACCTGGTCAACCGCGGCCCCGAGTCACTGGAAACCCTGCGCTTCCTGTACTCGATCCGTCATTCACTGGTCTGCGTGCTGGGCAACCATGACCTGCACCTGCTGGCCGCCTGGCATAACGTCGAGCGCCTCAAGAAAAGCGACACACTGCGCGAGATCATCGAAGCGCCGGACGCCGACCAGTTGTTCGACTGGCTGCGCCAGCAAAAGCTGCTGCATTACGACGAGCCCCGCGGCATCGCCCTGGTTCACGCCGGCATACCGCCACAATGGACCCTTGGCAAAGCCCTGGAACTCGCCGCCGAGGTCGAGGAAGTGCTGCGTGACGACACCCGCCTGCAGCTGTATCTCGACGGCATGTACGGCAACGAGCCGAACAAGTGGCGCAAGAACCTCGCCGGCGTCGAACGCCTGCGGGTCATCACCAACTACTTCACCCGCATGCGCTTCTGCACTGCCGATGGCAAACTCGACCTCAAGAGCAAGGAAGGCCTGGGTAGCGCGCCCAAAGGCTACAAAGCCTGGTACGCGCACAAGGACCGTCGCTCACGCCACGTGAAGATCATCTTTGGCCATTGGGCCGCTCTGCAGGGTGAGGTCACCGAGCCCGACGTCATCGCCCTGGACACTGGCTGCGTGTGGGGCGGCGCCATGACCCTGTACAACGTCGACAGCGGCGAATATCACCGCTGCGACTGTGCCGACGGCGGCACCCTGCGCCAGCCGGCACAACCCACTACACTCAACGACCACACCTGAAGGAAGCAGTACCCATGAGCGAATTCAAGCGCATCCCTCCTGAGCAGGCCTTGGAGCTTCGCAAGAAAGACGGAGCGGTCGTGGTCGACATTCGCGACCCGCAGGCCTTCGCCGCCGGCCACATCACCGGCGCCCGGCATCTGGATAACCACTCGGTCGCCGATTTCATCCGCAACGCCGACCTCGATGCGCCGACCCTGGTGGTCTGCTATCACGGCAATTCCAGCCAAAGCGCTGCCGCCTATCTGGTCGGCCAGGGCTTCTCCGACGTGTACAGCGTGGACGGCGGCTTCGAACTGTGGCGCGCGACCTATCCGGCCGAGACCGCCCAGGGCAACGCTGAATAATTTTTTATTTTCCCCTGCAGCCCGTGCCCCGCGCGGGCTTGCGGCTTATCTGACGAACGGTCGTTCGTAACTTCTGCGTTTCTCGCCCCTTGACCTTGCAGATAACCAACTACGCTTAAGCTCAGGCCATCCAAAAAGGGGAGAGCCGGTACACCGGCGTGCGGGTCATCGGTAGCGTTACAGGGTGTTCTGGGGGGTATACAGCAATCGGCCAACCCGGTTGCATGCCAGCATCAGCTGACTGATCCGGCGTCGTCTCCACGTATCGAGCGAGGTGACGTCATGAGTATTTTTAGCCACTTCCAACAACGTTTCGAGTCAACGCGCCAGGAAGAACTCTCGCTGCAGGAGTACCTCGAGCTGTGCAAAGAGGATCGCAGTGCCTACGCATCGGCGGCCGAACGGCTGTTGCTGGCCATCGGTGAGCCAGAGCTGATCGACACCTCAACCAACTCCAGGCTGTCGCGAATCTTCTCCAACAAGGTTATCCGCCGCTATCCGGCCTTTGCCGACTTCCATGGCATGGAAGAGTGCATCGACCAGATCGTGTCGTACTTCCGCCACGCCGCCCAAGGCCTGGAAGAGAAGAAACAGATCCTCTATCTGCTGGGCCCGGTAGGCGGCGGCAAGTCCTCGCTGGCGGAAAAACTCAAGCAGCTGATGGAAAAGGTGCCGTTCTACGCCATCAAGGGCTCGCCGGTATTCGAGTCACCTCTGGGCTTGTTCAATGCCACCGAAGATGGGGCCATTCTCGAGGAAGAGTTCGGCATCCCACGGCGCTACCTCAACACCATCATGTCGCCTTGGGCCACCAAGCGCCTGCAGGAATTTGGCGGTGACATCTCCAAGTTCAAGGTGGTGAAGCTGTACCCGTCGATTCTTAACCAGATCGCCATTGCCAAGACCGAACCCGGCGATGAAAACAACCAGGACATTTCTGCCCTGGTCGGCAAGGTCGATATCCGCAAACTTGAGGAATACCCACAGAACGACGCCGATGCTTATAGCTACTCGGGCGCGCTGTGCCGGGCCAACCAGGGCCTGATGGAATTCGTCGAAATGTTCAAGGCGCCGATCAAGGTCCTGCACCCCTTGCTCACCGCCACCCAGGAAGGCAACTACAACAGTACCGAAGGCCTTGGGGCGATCCCCTATACCGGTATTCTGTTGGCGCACTCCAACGAATCGGAGTGGCACACCTTCCGCAACAACAAGAACAACGAAGCGTTCATCGACAGGATCTATATCGTCAAGGTGCCGTACTGCCTGCGGGTCAGCGATGAAATCAAGATCTACGACAAGTTGCTGATCAACAGCTCGCTGTCCAAGGCCCACTGTGCGCCAGACACGCTCAAGATGTTGGCTCAGTTCACTGTGCTTTCGCGCCTGAAAGAGCCAGAGAACTCCAATATCTATTCCAAAATGCGCGTTTACGACGGGGAAAACCTCAAGGACACCGATCCAAAGGCCAAGTCGATCCAGGAATACCGGGACACCGCAGGTGTCGACGAAGGCATGAACGGCCTGTCGACTCGCTTCGCCTTCAAGATCCTGTCCAAGGTGTTCAACTTCGACCCACACGAAATTGCCGCCAACCCGGTGCACCTGCTGTATGTGCTCGAACAGCAGATCGAACAGGAACAGTTCCCGGCTGAGGTGCGCGAACGCTATCTGCGCTACCTGAAGGAATACCTGGCGCCGCGCTACATCGAGTTTATCGGCAAGGAAATCCAGACCGCCTACCTGGAGTCCTACAGCGAATACGGCCAGAACATCTTCGACCGCTACGTGCTGTATGCAGACTTCTGGATCCAGGATCAGGAATACCGTGACCCGGAAACCGGCGAAATTCTCAACCGCATTGCGCTCAACGAAGAACTGGAGAAGATCGAGAAACCGGCTGGCATCAGCAACCCGAAAGACTTCCGCAACGAGATCGTCAACTTCGTACTGCGCGCACGCGCCAACAACAATGGCAAAAATCCAAGCTGGCTGAGTTATGAAAAGCTACGGGTCGTGATCGAGAAGAAAATGTTCTCCAACACCGAAGACCTGCTGCCTGTCATCAGCTTCAACGCCAAGGCCAGCAAAGAGGACCAGAAGAAACACAACGACTTCGTCACCCGGATGGTGGAGCGTGGCTATACCGACAAACAGGTGCGCCTGCTGTCGGAATGGTACCTGCGGGTCAGGAAATCGCAATAAAGCGGCAAGCTACTAGCCGCAAGCTGCAAGCTGCCTAGCGCGGGCATTACGGCCCGCGTCACAGCTTGCGGCGGCGGTGGCTGCTCTTTCTTGCAGCTTGAAGCTTGTGGCTTGCAGCTTGTGGGTTGCAGCTGCATCCAGTCACCGGAGGGACCATGAGCTACGTTATAGACCGACGCCTGAACGGCAAGAACAAGAGCACGGTCAACCGCCAACGCTTTCTGCGGCGGTACCGCGAACATATCAAGAAGGCCGTCGAAGAGGCGGTGAGCCGCCGTTCCATCATGGATATGGAACACGGCGAGCAGATCAGTATTCCCGGGCGCGACATCGACGAACCGGTCTTGCATCATGGTCGTGGGGGCAAACAGACCATCGTGCACCCTGGCAACAAAGAATTCACTGCCGGTGAACACATCCCACGGCCGCAAGGCGGTGGAGGTGGTGGCGGTCGCGGCAAGGCCGGCAATTCCGGCGAAGGCATGGACGAGTTCGTCTTCCAGATCACCCAGGAAGAATTTCTCGAATTCATGTTCGAAGACCTTGAGCTACCCAACCTGGTCAAACGTCACCTGACTGGCGCCGACACCTTCAAGACTGTTCGCGCCGGCATCGCCAACGAAGGCAACCCGTCACGCATCAACATCGTGCGCACCCTGCGCTCGGCCCATGCCCGCCGTATCGCCCTGACCGGCAGCAGCCGCGCGCTGCTGCGCGAAGCACAAAAGGAACTCAACCGCCTGCGGGTCGAAGAGCCGGACAATTTCACCGATATCCAGGAAATCGAACAGGAAATCGAGCGCCTGAAAGCGCGTATCAACCGCCTGCCCTTCCTCGACACCTTCGACCTCAAGTACAACCTGCTGGTCAAGCAACCCAACCCAAGCTCGAAGGCAGTGATGTTCTGCCTGATGGACGTATCCGGCTCGATGACCCAGGCCACCAAGGACATCGCAAAGCGCTTCTTCATCCTGCTGTACCTGTTCCTCAAGCGTAACTACGAGCGCATCGAAGTCGTGTTCATTCGCCATCACACCAGCGCCCGGGAAGTCGACGAAGAAGAATTCTTCTATTCGCGGGAAACCGGCGGCACCATCGTCTCCAGTGCCCTCAAGCTGATGCAGGAAATCATGGCCGAGCGCTACCCGGCCAGCGACTGGAACATTTATGCCGCGCAGGCTTCTGATGGTGACAACTGGAACGACGACTCGCCCATCTGCCGCGACATCCTCTCCAAACAGATCATGCCGCATGTGCAGTACTACACTTACGTTGAGATCACCCCCCGTGAACACCAGGCGCTGTGGTATGAGTACGAGCGTATCGGCGATGCTTTCCCCGACACGTTCGCCCAACAGCAGCTGGTATCGGCCGGCGACATCTACCCGGTCTTCCGTGAACTCTTCCAGCGCAGGTTAGCCACATGACCGCCAGAGCACAGAGACGCCAACCCATTTCCACTGGGTCCGAGTGGACGTTCGAGCTGATCCAGACCTACGACCGGGAAATCAGCCGTCTGGCCGAGCGTTACGCCCTGGACACCTACCCCAACCAGATCGAGGTAATCACTGCCGAGCAGATGATGGACGCCTACGCCTCGGTCGGCATGCCGCTGGGCTACCACCACTGGTCCTACGGCAAGCAGTTCCTCAGCACGGAAAAGTCCTATAGCCGCGGCCAAATGGGTCTGGCCTACGAGATCGTGATCAACTCCGACCCTTGTATCGCCTACCTGATGGAAGAAAACACCATGTGCATGCAGGCACTGGTGATTGCCCACGCCTGCTACGGCCATAACAGTTTTTTCAAAGGCAATTACCTGTTCCGCACCTGGACTGACGCGAGCTCGATCATCGACTATCTGGTGTTCGCCAAGCAGTACATCGCCCAGTGCGAAGAGCGCCACGGTATCGATGCAGTGGAGGACTTGATCGACTCCTGCCATGCCCTGATGAACTACGGTGTCGACCGCTACAAGCGGCCCTATCCTATTTCTGCCGAAGAAGAGCGGCGCCGGCAACAGGAGCGCGAAGAGCATCTTCAGCGTCAGATCAACGATCTTTGGCGGACAATTCCGAAAAACGCCGAAAAGGGTAACGACCGCGATGAGGGGCGCTTCCCCGCCGAACCGCAGGAAAACATCCTGTATTTCATCGAGAAGAACGCCCCGCTGCTTGAACCCTGGCAACGTGAGGTCGTGCGCATCGTGCGCAAGATCGCCCAGTACTTCTACCCGCAGCGCCAGACCCAGGTCATGAATGAAGGTTGGGCAACCTTCTGGCACTACACCCTGATGAACGACCTGTACGATGAGGGGCTGATTACCGAAGGCTTCATGATGGAGTTCTTGCAGTCGCACACCAGCGTGGTGTTCCAGCCCGGCTTCGACAGCCCGTACTACAGCGGCATCAACCCCTACGCGCTGGGCTTTGCGATGTACACCGACATCCGCCGCATGTGCGAAAACCCCACCGAGGAAGATCGCCACTGGTTCCCCGACATTGCCGGCAGCGACTGGCTTTCTACCATCAAGTTCGCCATGAGCAGCTTCAAGGACGAGAGCTTCATCCTGCAGTACCTGTCGCCCAAAGTGATGCGCGACCTCAAGCTGTTCAGCATCCTCGATGACGACCAACGCGACGACCTGCTGGTGCCCGCCATCCATGATGAAGCCGGTTACCGGGTGATTCGGGAGCAGTTGGCAGCGCAGTACAACCTCGGCAACCGTGAACCGAACGTGCAGATCTGGAGCGTCGACCGCCGCGGAGACCGCTCGCTGACCCTGCGACACCAGCAACACAACCGCAAACCGCTGGGCGACTCGACCGACGAAGTGCTCAAGCACCTGCATCGTCTGTGGGGTTTCGATATCCACCTGGAGACCGTGCAGGGCGAGCAAGTGATGAATACTCACCACATGCCGCCGCGCGGCGAGCATAGCGAAAGCGCCGACTACGGCCGCATGGACCTGGCCGTTATCCACCACCTCTGATGCAACCCCATGACCGCCGACGGGTTATCCTGTCGGCAGTTATGGAGAGCTGCACATGCACATTTACAAAGTTGGCGGCGCCGTGCGCGACCGCCTGCTCGGCCGCCCTGTCAGCGATATCGACTGGCTGGTGGTGGGCGCCACCGTCGAAGAAATGCTCGCCAAGGGCTATCGGCCGGTAGGTGCCGATTTCCCGGTGTTCCTGCACCCGAAAACCGGCGAGGAATACGCCCTGGCGCGCACCGAGCGCAAGAGCGGGCGAGGCTACGGCGGGTTCACTTTTCACGCCAGCCCCGACGTAACCCTGGAAGAAGACCTGATCCGTCGCGACCTCACCATCAATGCGATGGCCGAGGATGAGGCGGGCACGGTCTACGACCCCTACCAAGGCAAGAAAGATCTGGATCAACGCCTGCTACGCCATGTTTCCCCGGCATTCTCCGAGGATCCATTGCGCGTGCTGCGTGTTGCACGCTTTGCTGCCCGCTACGCACCCTTGGGGTTCCGGGTTGCCGATGACACCTTGGCGCTGATGCGCCAGATCAGCGCCTCGGGAGAACTACAGGCACTCACTGCCGAGCGCAGCTGGAAGGAAATCGAGCGCGCGCTGATGGAAGCGCAACCGCAGGTGTTCTTCAAGATAATGAGCGCGTGCGGGGCCCTGCAGGAGCTACTGCCTGAGCTTGATGACGGCTCCCGGACACTGTCGGCGCTGGAGCAGGCAGCGGCGCACGAACAACCGCTGCACGTGCGCTGGGCCTGCCTGTTGCGCGGGTTGGCACCGACATCGATCAAAACCGTCAATCAGCGCCTGAAGGCACCGCGTGAGTGCCAGGAACTGGCCATGCTGACAGGGGAATGCCTGGCGCAGGGCAATCAGGCGCTCGAACTGCCTGCCACGGCACTGCTGGAGCTGTTGCAGAAGTTCGATGTCTACCGACGGCCGCAGCGGTTCGAGGATTTTGTGGTCGTTTGCGAGATGGCGGCGTTGGGCGATGGCGAGCAGGGTTACCCACAGGCCGATTACCTGCGAGGCGCAGCAGCGGCGGCGCGAGCGGTGGATGTGAAGCCGTTGGTGCAAGCCGGGTTCACGGGCAAGGCCCTGGGCGAAGCACTCAAAGGTGAGCGGCTGAAAGCGCTCGAGGCTTACCAGCGCGGCTAGACATACCCGCCTCTTCGCGGCTGAAGCCGCTGTAGGAGCGGGTTCACCCGCGAAAGGGCCGGGCCTGCTGGCCAATTTCCACCCGCTGTTCAGCGTCGCAGCCGCCACCGTATTCGCGGGTAAACCCGCTCCTACAGGGGCACACATCAGAGGTTGGGCACAGGCCGTTGTAGGAGCGGGTTCACCCGCGAAAGGGCCGGGCCTGCTGGCCAATTTCCACCCGCTGTTCACCGTCGCAGCCGCCACCGTATTCGCGGGTAAACCCGCTCCTACAGGGGCACACATCAAGGGCTGGGCACAGGCCGTTGTAGGAGCGGGTTCACCCGCGAAAGGGCCGGGCCCTGCGGGCCAATTTCCACCCGCTGTTCACCGTCGCAGCCACCACCGTATTCGCGGGTAAACCCGCTCCTACAGGGGGCACACATCAAGGGCTGGGCACAGGCCGTTGTAGGAGCGGGTTTACCCGCGAAGAGGCCGATACAGGCTTAAGCGGGCGTCAACTGCAACCCGCGCCACTCAAAGGCGACCGGGGCGAGTACCTGATCGATCTGCGCTTCCTGCCACAGCTGCGCCATCCGTTTGCCCACCCCCGGATGCACCAGGTCGGGCGCCAGCAACGACAGCGGCCACAGCACAAAGGCGTTCTTCAGGATCTCGGCCCGGGGCAGCACCAGCCCATCGAAGGTACCGTGCAAATCGCCATACATCAGCACGTCGATATCCAGCGGCAACCCCTTGCGGTCCGGTGCATAGCGGCCATTGTCGGCCTCGATGAACTTCAGCCGGCGGTCCAGCTCGATCAACGGCAACGCGGTTTGCCCGGTCACCACGAAGTTGATGAACGGCCCGCTCTTGATGCCCACCGCCTGGCTTTCGAAGGCCGGCGAACAGCGCATGTCAGTCAGGATGCCAGCCAACGCATCGAGCCCGGCGCACAAATGCGCCTCACGGTCGATGTTGCTGCCCAGTCCCAGGTAAACCGTGCTCAGAGACATCCGCGCTCGATCTCCACGCCTACACCACCAAGGGCCGCCGGCACCGCGCCCGGCTTGGTCAGCTTCAACCGCACCCAGGGGATGTGGAACTCGTCCATCAGGGTTGCCACCAGGCGCTCGGCAAATGTCTCAACCAGCTCGAAACGGGCCTGTTCGGCAAACGCCTGGATGCGCGCCGACACACTGGCATAGTCCAGCGCCAGGTTCAGGTCGTCTCCGGCGGCGGCCGGGCGGTTGTCCCAGGCAAAGCTCAGGTCCAGGCGCAAGCACTGGCGAATATCCCGCTCCCAGTCATAGGCACCGATGACGGTATCGACTTCCAGGCCTTCGATGAACACTCTGTCCAAGCACTTCTCTCCACAGCACGACAAGGGCGACTGGCGCCGTTAGAATCAGGGCGTCCTCGCCCGGAATAGTTAGCATGTTTTGGTTACTGGCGTTGCTCGCCTACCTGCTCGGCTCGCTGTCCTTCGCCATTGTTCTCAGCCGCCTCTCGGGCAGCCCGGACCCGCGTTCCAGCGGTTCAGGCAATGCCGGCGCCACCAACATGCTACGCCTGGCAGGCCGTAAACTGGCGATCCTGACCCTGCTAGGCGACCTGTGCAAGGGCCTTTTGCCGGTATTGCTCGCCCGCGCTGCCGGGCTGGACCTGCACGCGCAGGCCTGGGTGGGCATATGCGCGGTGCTGGGCCATCTGTTCCCCCTGTACTTCCGTTTCAAGGGCGGCAAGGGCGTGGCGACAGCAGCCGGCATGCTCATGGGCCTGTATTTCCCGGCAGCGCTGCTGGCCATCGGCGCCTGGCTGCTGACCTTCTACCTCACGCGCACCAGCTCACTGGCGGCACTGATTGCCACGCCACTCACCTTGCCGTTGCTGGCCTGGCGCGAGCCGGAGGCCCTGCTACCGATCAGCGTACTGACAGTGATGATCGTGTGGCGCCACCGCAACAACCTGCGCGACTTGTTTGCAGGGCGCGAACGCCACTTCTGAACCTTCGACGCCCTACCTTACAGCGGCGGCAACTGCTCCATCGGCCAGCGTGCCTGCACGCTGATCCCCAGGTCTTGCTGCTGCCCGGCCAACAGGCGCTGGCAACCGGCATAGGCGATCATCGCACCATTGTCGGTACAGAATTGCGGGCGCGCGTAGTACACGTTGCCCTTGATGCTACCGAGCATGTCCTCCAGGGACGCGCGCAGGGCCTTGTTGGCACTCACGCCACCCGCGATGACCAGGCGCTTTAGGCCGGTCTGCTTGAGCGCCCGCTTGCACTTGATGGTCAAAGTCTCCACCACCGCCTGCTGGAATGCCAGAGACAGGTCGCAACGGGTTTGCTCACTGTCGTCGCCAGCATTCTTGCATTGCTGCCAGGTGTTCAGGGCGAAGGTCTTGAGGCCACTGAAGCTGAATTCCAGGCCTGGCCGATCGGTCATTGGCCGTGGGAACACGAAGCGCCCGGCCACACCTTGTTCGGCCAGACGCGCGATTTCCGGACCACCGGGATAATTGAGGCCGATCAGCTTGGCGGTCTTGTCGAACGCTTCACCGGCAGCGTCGTCCAGGCTCTCGCCCAACAGTTCGTACTGACCGATGCCATCGACCCGGACCAGCTGGGTATGGCCACCGGAAACCAACAAAGCGACGAACGGAAACTCCGGCGGGTTTTCTTCCAGCATGGGCGCCAGCAGGTGGCCCTCCATGTGATGCACACCGATCGCCGGGATGTCCCAGGCAAAGGCCAGCGCCTGGGCGCAGGATGCGCCCACCAGCAAGGCGCCGACCAGGCCGGGGCCCGCGGTGTAGGCGATGGCGTCGATTTCGGTGGCAACGCAACCTGCCTCGTCCAGCACCTGGCGGATGAGCGGCAGCATGCGCTTGACGTGATCACGCGAGGCAAGCTCAGGCACCACGCCACCGAAGGCGCGGTGCAGGTCGATCTGGCTGAACAGTGCGTCGGCCAACAAACCGCGTTCACTGTCGTATAATGCGACGCCAGTTTCGTCGCAGGATGTTTCCAATCCCAGTACTAGCATGGGCTCGTCCCTTGTGGGGGCTGAATTCGAAGCCGCGCATGATAGTCCCCGTGTCGGGTGCCGACCAGCGGTTTTCGATCAGAGGCTTTGCATTCCGGCTTGCTAAGGGTTAACATCCGCAACCCTTGAAAACCGACGTTCTCCAGCACACCTTTGTTTTGCCAGGAGCACGTCTACCCCGGTAATGAATTAAGGTAGCCCTGGATGCCAGCCGTCAAAGTTAAAGAGAACGAACCCTTCGACGTAGCTCTGCGTCGTTTCAAGCGCTCCTGCGAAAAAGCCGGTGTACTGGCTGAAGTTCGTAGCCG
This sequence comes from Pseudomonas sp. VEM90, assembly GCF_054611535.1. Classification (NCBI taxonomy): domain Bacteria; kingdom Pseudomonadati; phylum Pseudomonadota; class Gammaproteobacteria; order Pseudomonadales; family Pseudomonadaceae; genus Pseudomonas; species Pseudomonas sp. VEM90. Next base: position 32,391 of record NZ_JBTRAR010000020.1, read on the forward strand.
CGAGTTTTACGAGAAGCCGACCGCAGAGCGTAAGCGCAAAGCAGCTGCTGCTGTTAAGCGTCACGCCAAGAAAGTTCAGCGCGAACAGCGCCGCGCCGTTCGTCTGTACTAATACAGGCGTTCAACGCAAAGCTTCTGCCCTGCCCGGCTAACCCCCGGGCGATGGCAGTGGTCGCTTCAAACTTGAGCAGCTAGCTCAAGGCCCTGCACAAGCTTCATGCGAACTGCATCTGGGCAACCTGCCTGAAACGTCAGAGCTGGTCCTCCTTGCTGTATGACCAGACGTGCACGTCCGACTGACGAGCCCTTAGGGGCTGGCGACGAGCACATTCCCTCGCACTTCCCCAAGCAGCACTCGCCCCCTTCGGCGCGTGAGCGATTAGACTTGCCAGTTGCCAGATAACGAGACTGCCATGGCCGGGCTGATTCCCCAAAGTTTCATTGACGACCTGATCAACCGCCTCGACATCGTCGACGTGGTGAGTTCGCGCGTCCAGCTGAAAAAAACCGGCAAGAACTACTCCGCCTGCTGCCCGTTCCACAAAGAAAAAACCCCGTCCTTCACGGTCAGCCCCGACAAGCAGTTCTACTACTGCTTCGGTTGTGGCGCCGGTGGCAACGCCTTGGGCTTTGTCATGGACCACGACAACCTGGACTTCCCCCAGGCCGTCGAGGAACTGGCCCGCGCCGCGGGCATGGAAGTGCCCCGCGAGCAAGGCCGCCGCGACCAGAAGCCGCGCCAGCCGACGGACTCGCCGCTGTATCCGCTACTGGACGCCGCCTCGGAGTTCTACCGCCAGGCCCTGCGCAGCCACCCGTCCCGCAAGGCAGCGGTGGACTACCTCAAGGGCCGCGGCCTGTCCGGGGAAATTGCCCGCGACTTCGGCCTGGGCTTTGCCCCGCCCGGCTGGGACAACCTGCTCAAGCACCTGGGTGCCGACACCTTGCAGCAGAAGGTGATGATCGATGCCGGCCTGCTGATCGAAAACGCCGAGAGCGGCAAGCGCTACGACCGCTTCCGCGACCGGGTGATGTTCCCGATACGTGACAGCCGCGGGCGCATCATCGCCTTCGGTGGCCGGGTGCTCGGCGACGACAAGCCCAAGTACCTGAACTCCCCGGAAACCCCGGTGTTCCACAAGGGGCAGGAGCTGTACGGGCTGTACGAGGCACGCAAGCACAACCGCAACCTCGACGAGATCATCGTCGTCGAGGGCTACATGGACGTCATTGCCCTGGCCCAGCAAGGCCTGCGCAATGCCGTGGCCACCCTTGGCACCGCCACCAGCGAAGAGCACCTGAAGCGCCTGTTCCGCGTGGTGCCCAGCGTGCTGTTCTGTTTTGACGGCGACCAGGCCGGGCGCAAGGCCGCCTGGCGCGCACTGGAATCGACATTGTCGAACCTGCAGGACGGCCGTCGCGCGCGCTTCCTGTTCCTGCCCGAAGGCGAAGACCCGGACAGCCTGGTGCGCGCCGAAGGTACCGACGCCTTCATGGCCCGCATCAACCAGCACGCCCAACCGCTGGCCGACTACTTCTTCGAGCAACTTGGCGTCGAAGCCGACCCGCGCTCACTGGAAGGCAAGGCGCATATGGCGACCTTGGCCGCACCGCTGATCGAAAAAATCCCCGGCGCCAACCTGCGCCAGCTAATGCGCAACCGCCTGAGGGAAATCACCGGCCTCGACCCGCAGCAGGTCGAGCAGTTGGCGCAACACGCCCCGACGGGCAGCAGCGTGCCGGACTACGACCCTGGCTACGACTACGATGCCATGGCCAGCTACACCCCCGACTACGGCGACATGCCGCAGCACGACTTTGCCCCCGTTCATCAGGAGCAGGCGTGGAAACCCAACAAGGGTGGCAGCAAGAAGCCGTGGAGCGACAAGCCCTGGGACAAGAACCGCAAGGGCGGCAAGCCCTGGCAGCAACGCGACGAAGCACCTCCCCGCGTGCCAGCACCGGTCGAGCCGCCCACCCTGGCCGCCCTGCGAACCCTGCTGCACCATCCGCTGCTGGCCGGCAAGGTGGAGGATGCCAGCCACTTCGCCGACGAAGAACACCTGTACAGCCAGCTGCTGGTTGCACTGATCGAAGCCGCGCAGAAAAATCCTGGGCTAAGCTCAATGCAGTTGATCGCACGCTGGCATGGCACCGAACAGGGCCGCCTGCTGCGGGCCCTGGCGGAAAAGGAATGGCTTATCGTGGCCGACAACCTTGAACAACAGTTTTTCGACACCATAACTAGCTTGTCCGCCCGCCAACGCGAGCGCAGCCTGGAACAATTGCTCAGGAAATCACGTCAAAGCGAATTGACCAGCGAGGAAAAAACCCAGCTCCTCGCCCTGCTGAGCCGAAATGTTCCCGCACAAACGCCGACCTCATCTGGCGCGTGAGGCCCATGCTCGGGTATAATCCTCGGCTTGTTTTTTGCCCGCCAAGACCTTCAGTGGATAGGGTGTTATGTCCGGAAAAGCGCAACAGCAGTCTCGTATCAAAGAGTTGATCACCCGCGGTCGTGAGCAGGGCTACCTGACTTACGCGGAGGTCAACGACCACCTGCCTGAGGATATTTCAGATCCGGAACAGGTGGAAGACATCATCCGCATGATCAACGACATGGGGATCAACGTATTCGAGAGTGCTCCGGATGCGGATGCCCTTCTGTTGGCGGAAGCCGACACCGATGAAGCCGCGGCCGAAGAAGCCGCTGCTGCGTTGGCGGCAGTTGAAACCGATATCGGCCGCACGACCGACCCGGTGCGCATGTATATGCGCGAAATGGGTACTGTCGAGCTGCTGACCCGCGAAGGCGAGATCGAAATCGCCAAGCGTATCGAGGAAGGCATTCGTGAAGTCATGGGCGCCATCGCCCACTTCCCGGGCACTGTCGACTACATTCTCGGCGAATATGACCGCGTCACCACCGAGGGTGGCCGCCTGTCGGACGTTCTCAGCGGTTACATCGACCCTGACGACAACATTGCCGCGCCAACCGAAGAAGTGCCGATCCCGGGCGCCAAGGCCGCTGCGGCGAAGGAAGAGTCCGACGACGACGAAGAAGAATCCGAAAGCGGTGACGACGAGGAAGAGGCCGAGAGCGGCCCGGACCCGGTAGTCGCGGCCCAGCGCTTCGGTGCGGTATCCGATCAGCTTCAGGTAACCTCCAAGGTCCTGAAGAAAAATGGTCGTAGCCACAAGGAAAGCATCGAGGCCCTGCAGGCCCTGGCCGACCTGTTCATGCCGATCAAGCTGGTACCGAAGCAGTTCGAGGTACTGGTCGAGCGTGTACGTGACGCCCTGAGCCGTCTGCGACAGCAAGAACGCGCCATCATGCAGCTGTGCGTACGTGACGCCCGCATGCCGCGAGCCGACTTCCTGCGCATGTTCCCGAGCAACGAAACCGACCAGACCTGGAGCGGTGACCTGGCCAAGCGTAACACCAAGTGGGCAGCCGCCCTGGGTGAAAAGAACGCTGCCATCGTCGCTTGCCAGCAGAAGCTGATCGACCTTGAGACCGAAACCGGCCTGACCGTTGCCGAGATCAAGGAAATCAACCGTCGCATGTCGATCGGTGAAGCCAAGGCCCGCCGCGCCAAGAAAGAAATGGTCGAGGCGAACCTGCGTCTGGTGATTTCCATCGCCAAGAAGTACACCAACCGTGGCCTGCAGTTCCTCGACCTGATCCAGGAAGGCAACATCGGCTTGATGAAAGCGGTGGACAAGTTCGAATACCGTCGCGGCTACAAGTTCTCGACCTATGCCACCTGGTGGATCCGTCAGGCGATCACCCGTTCGATCGCCGACCAGGCACGCACCATCCGGATTCCGGTGCACATGATCGAGACGATCAACAAGCTCAACCGTATTTCCCGCCAGATGCTGCAGGAAATGGGTCGTGAACCGACGCCGGAAGAGCTGGGCGAGCGCATGGAAATGCCTGAGGACAAGATCCGCAAGGTACTGAAGATCGCCAAAGAGCCGATCTCCATGGAAACCCCGATCGGTGACGACGAAGATTCGCACCTGGGCGACTTCATCGAGGACTCCACCATGCAGTCCCCGATCGATGTAGCCACGGTCGAAAGCCTCAAGGAAGCCACCCGTGACGTGCTCTCGGGCCTGACTGCACGCGAAGCCAAGGTGCTGCGCATGCGTTTCGGTATCGACATGAACACCGACCACACCCTCGAAGAGGTGGGCAAGCAGTTTGACGTAACGCGTGAGCGGATCCGTCAGATCGAAGCGAAGGCGTTGCGCAAACTGCGCCACCCGACTCGCAGCGAGCACCTACGCTCCTTCCTCGACGAGTGATGACAAAACCCCGGCCCAGGCCGGGGTTTTTCTTTAGTGGCCCGCCACATAAAGCCCCCCTTCCGTTGCACGCCTGCAGCAATGCCCGTCTACACTCGACTTCAGACCACCTGAGTGCGAGGCTGCCATGTCCTTGAAGCCGGCCATTCTGTTGCTGATCCTGATTCTGTGGAACACAACGGCCGGCGCCCTGACCCTGACAGATGAGGAGAAAACCTGGCTGGCTGCCCACCCGCAGCTCAACCTGGGCGTAGACGCCTCTTGGCCACCGTTCGAGTTTCGCGACCAGGAGGGCCGTTACCAGGGATTGGCCGCCGACTACATCGCCATGATCCAGCAGCGCCTGGGTGTGACGTTCAAACCGGTCGAACCCAGCAGCTGGACCGAGGTGCTGGCGCAGGCGCGGGAAAGCCGTATCGACCTGCTGCCCGGCATCATGTCCACCCCGGAACGCCAGGGCTTCCTGGCCTTCACTCGCCCATACCTCGACTTCCCCATTGTCATCCTCGCGCACAAAGGCGGCGCACAACCGCGAAAGCTGGCTGACCTGTACGGCCTGAAAATCGCCGTGGTAGAAAACTACGCCCCGCACGAGTTGCTGCGCACCCACCACCCGGACCTCAACCTGGTTGCCCTGCCAAACGTCAGCTCCACGCTGCAAGCCCTGGCCACCGACCAGGTGGATGCCGTGGTCGGCGACCTCGCTTCCAGTATCTGGAGCCTGCGCCAACTCAAGCTCGAAGGCCTCTACGTCAGCGGCGAAACGCCCTACCGTTATCAGCTGGCGATGGCCGTCCCCCGCGACAAGAGCGTGCTGGTCGGCATTCTCGATAAAGTGATGGCCGACATGAGCAGCAGCGAAATCAGCCAGATCCAGCAGCACTGGGTAGGCAATGTGGTCGACCAGCGGATGTTCTGGTCCGACATGCTGGTGTATGGCCTGCCAGCGGTGCTGTTGCTGATGGCTGTACTGGCAGCGGTCATTCGCATCAACCGCCGGCTCAGCTCGGAAATTTCCCGGCGCATCGCCCTGGAGCAAGAGCTGCGCAGCAGCGAATACCACTATCGCGGCCTGGTCGAGAGCCTGTCAGCCATCGCCTGGGAAGCCGATGCCAACGACTTCACCTACAGCTACGTTTCCCCCCATGCCGAGGACCTGCTCGGCTACCCATTGAGTGACTGGCTCAGGCCCGGTTTCTGGCGCAGCATCCTGCACCCGGAGGACGCGCTCTGGGCCCAGGCCTACTGCGACAGCGAGACCGCAGCGGGGCGGGACCACAGCCTGGACTACCGGGTGATCCGAGCTGACGGCCAGCCCCTCTGGGTACGCAACATCGTCAGCATGATCGAACACGGTCACCAGCCCGTGATGCGCGGGCTGATGATCGACATCAGCGAAACCAAGCGCACTGAGGACGCCCTGCGCCTGTCCGAACAGAAGTTCGCCTCGGTATTCCAGCAGTGCCCCGATATCTTGCTGATCGCCCGCCACAGCGATGGCTGCCTGCTGGAGGTAAACGAGGCGTTTGAAGAGCAGATCGGCCTGCCGCCAGACCAGGTCATTGGCCGCACCGCCACCGACCTTGACCTTTGGGGCATAGAAGGCAGTGGCCCGCTCCTGCTTGAAAGGTTGCACCAAGGTGGTATCCGCAACCTGGAAATGAGCTTCCGCCGCAGCAACGGCCAACTGTTCACCGGCCTGACTTCGGCCGAAACCTTCGAACTGGACGGCACGCCCGCGCTGGTTGTGGCAGTACGCGACATCAGCCAGCTGAAGGAGACCCAGCAGCAGCTGCAAACTTCAGAAGAAAAGTTCGCAAAGGCCTTCCACGCCTCGCCCGACGGCCTGCTGCTGTCGCGCCAGAGCGACGGGTTGCTGCTGGAGGTGAACGAGGGCTTCTGCCGCCTCACCGGCTACGCCCTCAACCCAACCATCGACCAGACCTCGCTGGACCTGGGCATCTGGGTCGACCTCAACGAGCGCAAACGCCTGGTCGACCAGCTCAACCGCGACGGCTTCGTGCGCGACTTCACCTGCCATATCCGCCGCAGCGACGGGCAGATCCGCCTTTGCGAGCTGTCCGCCCGGCCCCTGCCGATTACCGGCGTCGACTGCATGCTGACCATCGCCCGCGACATCACCGAGCGTCACCTGATGCAAGAAAAGCTGCAACTGGCCGCCACCGTGTTCGAGAACACTGCCGAAGGCGTGCTGATCACCGACATTGACCAGCGCATCAGTGCCGTCAACCGCGCCTTCAGTGAAATCACCGGCTACAGCGAGATCGAAGCCCTCGGCCAGACCCCGCGCCTGCTCGCCTCTGGCCAGCACGACAGCGCTTTCTATCTGGCCATGTGGCACCAGCTTACCGACGAGGGCCACTGGCAGGGCGAAATCTACAACAAGCGCAAGAACGGCGAACTTTACCCAAGCTGGCTGACCATCAGTGCCGTGCGCAACAGCGACCGCGAGATCACTCACTTCGTGGCGGTTTTTGCAGACATCTCCAGCATCAAGCACGCCCAGGCCAAACTCGACTATCAGGCCCACCACGACCCGCTGACCGGCCTGCCCAATCGCACCTTGTTCGAAAACCGGCTGCAGGGCGTACTCACCTGCGCGCAGGTCTCCAACCGCCAGGGCGCAGTGCTGTTCCTGGACCTCGACCGCTTCAAGCACATCAACGACAGCCTTGGCCACCCGGTCGGTGACCTGCTGCTCAAGGGCATCGCCCAGCGCTTGAAAGAGCAGGTACGTGACGTTGACACCGTAGCCCGCCTGGGTGGCGACGAATTCATCATTCTGCTGCCCGGCCTGCACAAGCCCAGTGACGCCAGCACTATCGCCAACAAGCTACTGGCCTGCTTCAACGCACCGTTCCAGGCCGGCGAGCACGAGTTTTTCACCAGCGCCAGCATCGGCATCAGTCTTTACCCACAGGATGGCACCGACGTCTCCACACTGATCCGCAACGCCGACGCCGCCATGTACCGCTCCAAGGCCAAAGGCCGTAACCGCGTCGAAGCCTACACCCGCGACCTCACCGCCCAGGCCAGCGAGCGCATCGCCCTGGAGCATGAACTGCGCCGGGCCGTCGAACGCAACGAAATGAGCCTGTGCTTCCAGCCCAAGCTCAGCCTGAAGACCCAGAGCCTGGTGGGTGCCGAAGCGCTGATCCGCTGGAGCCACCCGACCTTTGGTGAGGTACCGCCGGAACACTTCATCCACCTGGCGGAAGAGAACGGCACCATCCTGCAGCTCGGCGACTGGGTACTGGAGCAAGCCTGCCGGCAGATGCAGGCCTGGAAGCAGCACTACGAACCCTTCGGCCCGCTGTCGATCAACCTTGCCGGCGCCCAGCTGCGCCACCCACACCTGGCACGGCGCATCGAACAACTGCTCAAGCACCATCAGCTGAAGGCCGGTGACCTGCAGTTGGAAATCACCGAAAACTTCATCATGAGCCAGGCAGAAGAGGCCCTGGCCGTGCTGTACCAACTGAAGAAACTCGGCGTACAGCTAGCCATCGATGACTTCGGCACCGGCTATTCCTCGCTCAGCTACCTCAAGCGCCTGCCGCTGGACATCCTCAAGATCGACAAGTCGTTCATCCGCGGCCTGCCCGACGACCCACACGACGCCGCCATCGCCCGGGCGATCATTGCCCTGGGCCGCAGCATGCAGTTGACCATCATTGCCGAAGGCGTGGAAAACCAGGCCCAGCAGCGTTTTCTGGCGGCCGAGGGCTGCGAGCAGATCCAGGGCTACATCGTCAGCCTCCCGCTACCACCAGAGGAATTCGCAGCCGCGTTTCTTCGCATAGCACTATCGGATCTTTCAGATGGCACAGGTGCGAAACCCTCGTTATAATCCGCCCACTTACTGAGGGCCTATAGCTCAGTTGGTTAGAGCAGAGGACTCATAATCCTTTGGTCCACGGTTCGAGTCCGTGTGGGCCCACCAGCTTAGAAGCCGCGCACTGCGCGGCTTTTTCATGCCCGCAAGAAATAAATGGTCGGGGCGTGTACATCCCTTACAGCGGCGCCGAGCGCATGACCTTGGAAGTGGCGCTGAAACACCATCTCAGCGAAATCAGCCCCCCGAGAAGCCGACCACCCAGCGCGCCGAAGCCACCAAAGCCAGCAGCTAATCAGCCATTTGGGCAAATACAACAATCTATCCCGAACCACTGCAAATTCTCGCCCAACCGGCAACCCTGACCAGGCGCACTCTTCCACCCAAACCCCCAGCGTAAGGATTAGACAATGAGCCGAATAGCCAGCATTATCAGCTCACATAATGAGCCGAATAGGCTCGCTAATCGGCTCACAAATGAGCAAGCCTATGAATGAACCCTACTGGATCTGGCAGCAGTCCAACTGGCCACACTTCACCTGGCAAGCCGAACCGCTTGCCCAGCTGCTGCGCGCCTGCAATCAGGCCCAGGGGCGTTTGCTTGGGATGCTCGGCGCTGTCGGTAGCGATACCGAGGCGCAGAGCAGCCTGGATGCCCTGCTACAGAACATCGTCACCTCATCAGCTATCGAGGGTGAGCAGCTGAATGTCGGCTCAGTGCGTTCATCACTGGCGCGGCGCCTGGGGATAAACGAAGAAGGCCGCACCACTGCACGCTCGGAAGGCTTGGCAGCGTTACTGCTCGATGCCATCCGCGCGCACCAGCAACCTTTGGATCTGGAGCGACTGTACGGCTGGCACTGCTGGCTGTTCCCCAGTGGCGACCACCTGCTGGCACGCCCGCTACGCATTGGCACACTGCGGGGCGAGGAGCCCATGCAGGTTGTTTCAGGCCGCGTCGACCGTCCTACAGTGCATTTCGAAGCTCCACCCCGCGCCGGGCTGGAAACTCAATTGGCCGAATTCCTCGCCTGGTTCGAGAGCAGCCGCAGCGATGCCAGCCTCGACCCATTGCTACGCGCCGGCATCGCCCACTTCTGGTTTGTCACCCTGCACCCCTTCGATGACGGCAACGGCCGTCTTACTCGCGCCATCACAGACCTAGCGCTGGCCCAAGGCGAACAGCAAGCCATCCGTTTTTACGCCATGTCCGCAAGCATCCTCAACGACCGAGCCGGCTATTACCGCATCCTCGAAGCGAGCCAGAAAAGCACGTTGGATATCACTGCCTGGCTGCAGTGGTTTCTCGGCACATTGCTCAAAAGTCTGGAGCAGGCACTTGCCCGTATCGACCGCGTACTGGCCAAAGCGCGCTTTTGGCAGGCACATCGCACAGACTCACTTTCCCCCGATCAGATCAAAGTACTCAATCGGCTGCTTGACGGCGGCGAGAAAGGCTTTGAGGCAGGCATAAGCGCTGCGCAGTACCAATCTGTGGCACAGGTCTCCAAGGCCACCGCAACTCGGCACTTAAGCGACCTGCTGGAGAAAGGCTGCTTGCGGCGACTGGCTGGCGGAGGGCGCAGTACCCGTTATCAGATCAACCAGCCCGAACGTCCCTACCAGGCCACGAACCCGAGTACGTCATGATCAACAACGATATCGTCCAGAGGGTAGCGGCCGAAAAGGTATCAATAAGCCATCGCCAGCGTCCGCAAAAATGTAACTCTGTTGGTTAACCCCCTCCCGGACGCATCTCGACCTGTCGCGGGTTGTAGAAGGTCATGCCAGGCGGAATGTCCCGCGTAACCAACGACATCGCGCCAATCACCACGTCATCGCCAATGTCGATACGATCAGCAACGATGCAACTGTTGGCGCCCATGCTGACGTTGTCGCCAATGCGCAGGGCGTACTCATCCAGCCCCAGGGTCTTGATGCCGATCGAGCAGTTCTGCCGGACGAAGAAATTGCGCCCGATGCTGACGTACCGGGTAATCACCACCCCAGGCAGGTGCGCGATGCGCAGGCCGGGGGCGATCTGGGCGCAGATGTCGATGTCTACGGCGTACTTTAGGTTGAGCCGCTGCTGCATGCGCCTGGCGTGGCGCCGGGCCAGGCCGCCGCGGGCGTCGAGGTACTGGGCCAGGCGATAGGCGAAGAGAAAACGTAGTTTGTTGTCCTTGCGTGCGCGGCGCAGCACGTTGAACAGTAGGCTGATACGGCGTCCGGGCCTTTTCTTGCTGGCGACTTCCAGTCGCCAGCATTCGAGCAGGTGGTCGAGGTTCACGCTGAGGTTCCCGTTGGACTACCGCTTCATCATGCCGAATTAGTGCCGAAGACGCAGCCTTCAGAGATACGCGGCCGTTCTCACAGAAAGTGCCAAACCGACGCCATCAACGGTGATCGACTGCACCTGGCCTTGCCCTGATTGGCACAGGCTGGCTAGGCTAGCGGGCCAACCATAGAGACTCGCCATGTCGGATTCCCGCTCCATCACGCTGGATGAAATCGATCGCCAGCTGATCGCCCTGCTGCAAATCAACGCCCGCGAAAGCGTCGCCACCCTCGCCCGCCAGTTGGGCATCGCCCGCACCACCGTCAATTCGCGCCTGGAGCGGCTGGAGAAAAACAAGGTTATCTCCGGCTATGGCGTACGCCTGGGCCAGAGTGTGATAGGCGGCGGGTTGCAGGCGTATGTCGGGATCAAGGTACAGCCGCGTTCCGGCAAGGACGTGGTGCGGCGCCTGAGTGCCATGGGCCAGGTGCAGCAGCTGTGTGCGGTAAGCGGCGAATTCGACTATGTGGCCTGGCTGCGTACGGACTCGCCCGAGCAGCTGGATCAGTTGCTCGACCAGATTGGCAGTGTCGACGGGGTGGAGAAAACCACCACGTCGATCATTCTCAGCAGCAAGGTGGACCGTGGACAGCCGCTTTGAACGGACTGGCGCTCGGGTGGGGTTATCGATGAGGCCGGTTGTAGGAGCGGGTTTACCCGCGAATGGGGCAGAGAATCTACCGACGCATTCGCGGGTAAACCCGCTCCTACAAAGGGCCAGGGCGGTTTTTGAATTACCTCGACCGCCTGCCTCGTCTTAATGAACATGAGCTTAATCATTACGACGAAACTAACTACATTCAGACAACACTCTGCACCTTAATTACGAACACCCCACTCCCTAAAATGACAGCCAGGCATCTCCTATACTCAGGCTCCGCTCCTCGCGCAGCCTCTCTGGCAAGGTCATTTCATGAACAAGAAGAACCGCCACCCCGCCGACGGCAAGAAGCCAATCACCATTTTCGGCCCGGACTTCCCTTTTGCTTTCGACGACTGGCTGGAACACCCGGCAGGCCTGGGCAGTATTCCGGCTGAGCGCCATGGGGAAGAGGTGGCCATTGTCGGTGCCGGTATCGCCGGCCTGGTAGCGGCCTACGAGCTGATGAAGCTGGGCCTCAAGCCGGTGGTGTACGAGGCGTCCAGGCTGGGCGGCCGGCTGCGCTCGCAAGCCTTCAATGGCACTGACGGGATCGTTGCCGAGCTGGGTGGCATGCGCTTCCCGGTGTCGTCCACCGCCTTCTACCACTACGTCGACAAGCTGGGCCTGGAAACCAAACCCTTCCCCAACCCGCTGACCCCGGCTTCGGGCAGCACAGTGATCGACCTGGAAGGCCAGACCTACTACGCCGAGAAGCCCACCGACCTGCCGCAACTGTTTCATGAGGTCGCCGACGCCTGGGCCGATGCGCTGGAGAGCGGTGCGCAGTTCGCCGATATCCAGCAGGCCATCCGCGACCGTGATGTACCGCGCCTGAAGGAACTCTGGAACAAGCTGGTGCCGCTGTGGGACGACCGCACCTTCTACGACTTCGTCGCCACCTCGCGCTCTTTTGCCAAGCTGAGCTTCCAGCACCGAGAAGTGTTCGGCCAGGTCGGTTTCGGCACCGGCGGTTGGGACTCGGACTTCCCCAACTCGATGCTGGAAATCTTCCGCGTGGTGATGACCAACTGCGACGACCACCAGCACCTGGTGGTCGGGGGCGTGGAACAAGTGCCACAGGGCATCTGGCGCCACGTACCGGAACGCTGCGTGCATTGGCCAGAGGGCACCAGCCTGAGCACGCTGCATGGCGGCGCACCACGTACCGGGGTCAAGCGCATTGCCCGCGCCGCCGATGGCCGCCTGGCGGTCACCGACAACTGGGGCGATACCCGCCACTACAGCGCAGTACTCGCCACCTGCCAGACCTGGTTGCTGACCACCCAGATCGACTGCGAGGAATCGCTGTTCTCGCAAAAGATGTGGATGGCCCTGGACCGTACCCGCTACATGCAGTCGTCGAAAACCTTCGTCATGGTCGACCGCCCGTTCTGGAAGGACAAGGACCCGGAAACCGGCCGTGACTTGCTGAGCATGACCCTCACCGATCGACTCACCCGCGGCACTTACCTGTTCGACAACGGCAACGACAAGCCCGGGGTGATCTGCCTGTCGTACTCGTGGATGAGCGACGCACTGAAGATGCTGCCGCACCCGGTGGAAAAGCGCGTGCAACTGGCCTTGGATGCGCTGAAGAAGATCTACCCGAAGACCGATATCGCCGGCCATATCATCGGCGACCCGATCACGGTTTCCTGGGAGGCCGACCCGTACTTCCTCGGCGCCTTCAAAGGCGCGCTTCCCGGCCATTACCGCTACAACCAGCGCATGTACGCGCACTTCATGCAGCAGGACATGCCAGCGGAGCAGCGCGGTATCTTCATTGCCGGGGACGACGTGTCATGGACCCCCGCCTGGGTTGAAGGCGCGGTGCAGACGTCGCTGAATGCGGTGTGGGGTATCATGAACCACTTGGGTGGCCACACCCACCCCGACAACCCAGGCCCAGGCGATGTGTTCAACGAAATCGGCCCGATCGCCCTGGCGGATTGAGACAAGGAGGCACCATGCGCATCGCTCTGTACCAAGGTGCACCCAAGCCACTGGACGTGCCCGGCAACCTGCAACGGCTGCGCCACCAGGCGCAGTTGGCGGCCGCACAAGGCGCCCGGTTGCTGGTCTGCCCGGAGATGTTCCTGACCGGCTACAACATCGGCCTGGCCCAGGTCGAGCGCCTGGCCGAGGCCGCCGATGGCCCGGCAGCCATGACCGTGGTGGAAATCGCCCAGGCGCATCGCATCGCCATTGTCTATGGCTACCCGGAGCGCGGCGATGACGGGGCGATCTACAACAGCGTGCAGTTGATCGATGCGCATGGCCGCAGCCTGAGCAATTACCGCAAGACCCACCTGTTCGGTGAACTGGACCGCTCAATGTTCAGCCCAGGCGCCGACCACTTCCCGGTAGTGGAACTGGAAGGCTGGAAGGTTGGCCTGCTGATCTGCTACGACATCGAGTTCCCGGAGAACGCCCGGCGCCTGGCGCTGGATGGCGCCGAGCTGATCCTGGTGCCGACGGCGAACATGACGCCGTACGACTTTACCTGCCAGGTGACCGTGAGGGCACGGGCGCAGGAAAACCAGTGCTACCTGGTATATGCCAACTACTGCGGCGCGGAAGACGAGATCCAGTATTGCGGGCAGAGCAGCATCATCGGCCCGGATGGCAGTTTACTGGCCATGGCTGGGCGGGATGAGTGCCAGTTGTTGGCAGAGCTGGAACATGAACGGGTGGTGCAGGGGCGCATGGCGTTTCCCTACCTGATCGACTTGCGCCAGGAGCTGCACCTGCGTAAAGGCTGACAGGGGCCGCTATGCGGCCCATTCGCGGGCACGCCCGCTCCCACGGGATCTGCGCTGCCTTTCATACCGGCGCCATACCCCGCGAATAGGCCGAGCCTGCAAACAAATCGGTTAGCATGAAAAGCCGCCACCGGAGCCCCCATGCCTGACGCCACTCGCCAACTCACCCTCGTCAACGGCTTGCAGTTGACCCTGCGCCACGCCCCGCGCCTCAAACGCTCGGCCGCCGCACTGCGGGTACATGCGGGCAGCCACGACGCACCTGCCAAATGGCCCGGTCTGGCGCACTTCCTCGAACACCTGTTCTTCCTCGGTACCCCGCGCTTCCCGCTGGAAGACGGCCTGATGCGCTACGTACAAGCCCTGGGCGGACAGGTCAACGCCAGCACCCGTGAACGCGCCACCGACTTTTTCTTCGAGGTGCCACCCAACGCGCTAGGCGGCGGTCTCGAGCGCCTGTGCCAAATGCTGGCAGAACCGGATCTGGGCATCGAACGCCAACGCCGTGAACGCGAAGTGATCCACGCCGAATTCATCGCCTGGTCGCGCAATCCATCGGCCCAACAACAGTTCGCCCTGCTGCAGTCAGTGTCAGACAAGCATCCACTGAGCGCTTTTCATGCTGGCAATCGATACACCCTGGCCTTGCACGATGCGGCCTTCCAGCAAGCGCTTGCGGGCTTTCATCAGCGCTTCTACCAAGGCGGCCAGATCTGCTTGAGCCTTTGCGGGCCGCAGCCGCTGGATGAACTTGAACGCCTTGCCCGGCAGCATGCCGAACTGTTCGCCGCAGGTGAGCGCGGGCCGCAAATGCCGCCGCCGCCACTGCCAGCAATCGCTAGCTCCCTGACCTTCACTCACCAAGGCCTCCCCAGCGGCGCCGAGCAAGCCTTGGAACTGCTGTTCGCTTACCTGGAGGACAGCCGCCCAGGTACCTGGCTGGGCGCGCTTCGCGAGCGTGGCTGGCTACAAAGCTTCACGGCCGAAAAGCTGTACGCGTTTGCCGGTCAGCTGCTGTGGCACCTTGACCTGAAGCTAAGTACCGACGCTTGCCCGGACGAAACCTGCGCCCTGCTGCAAGGTTGGTTCAGGTTCATCCGCCAGGCCGACCGCGAACAGTTGAACCACCAATTCGGCTTGCTGCAGCGCAGCCGTGCGCACAGTGCCAGCGCGCTCGAGCTGGCCCGCCGGGACAGCACAGGCCAGCCGTTCGCCAAGCTGGATACCCAAGGGTTGCAGGCGCTTGGCGCCCTGCTGGAAAGCCTGCCAGGTAGCGACCATGGCAATTGGCAGCACTTGCCAGTCGACCCATTGCTGATGGCAGACCTGCCCCATGCCAAGGCGCAGCCGCTGCCGGCAGCGCTGAAGATCAGTGACCAGCTCCCGCCCGCGCGCCAATACGCTGCGCTGTACCTGCGCTGGCATGTACCTTCACCTTTGCGCCAGCCCTTGCAGCGTGTGCTGGAACAGGCCCTGGCACCACTGCAGGAACGTTGTGACCGCGCCTCCGTGCAACTGCAGTACAGCAGCGCCGGAGAATACTGGCAGTTGCGCTGCGCCGGCCTGCCAGCAGCAGTGCTGCGCGCAGTGGAACAAGCATTGGCCTTGATGCTCAAGCCACCTGCCAGTTGCTGGCTGCCCTGCACGGCGCAGCCCCCGGCCCTGATCCCCATCAGGGCCCTGCTCAAGCAACTGCCAGACGCGGTACGGGGTAGCCTGCCCGCAGCGGTGCCCGCCGACACGCTGAACCAGCAGCAACTCGACAGCCTGTGGCTGCACACCGAGTGGCATGGCATGGCTGCAGGCTTCGAGGATACCGCGCTAAACGCCTTGGGCACTGCGCTGCAGCAGTGCCCTGGGCAAGGCTCGCGGCCTAGTCCCCTGCCAACATGGGCAAACCACCGCTGGCAGCATGCCCAAGTGCCAGGCAGCGAACATGCCCTGCTGCTGTTCTGCCCGTTGCCTGCGGCCAAAGAAGCCGCAGGCCGTCTGTTAGCCCAGTTGCTGCAAGGGCCGGTTTACCAACGCCTGCGGGTGGAATTGCAACTCGGTTATGCGGTGTTCAGCGCCTTTCGTCAGGTCGAGGGGGTCGGTGGGCTGCTGTTCGGCGTGCAGTCCCCCCACACCGGCCAGGCACAGGTGCTCGACCACCTGCTCGACCTGCTGCGCCATGGCGTCACCCTTGACCCGGCCGCTCGCCAGGCATTGGCTGGGCAATTCGACGAGCCCGCCATGGCCAACGCCGATGTCGCCGAATGGGCGTGGCAGACACACTTGGCCACACAACCCGATAAGCTGGATGTGCTGCGCAGGTCTATTCTGACTACGCGGCAGACGGATCTGGACCACCTGCTGAGCAACCTGCTCGACACAGGTTCCGCTTGGCTATGCTTGGCCAACGCTGCCGCGCCAGACACTTCCTGGCAGGGCGAAAATCGATGATTATTACGCGAACTGCAACGGCGCTTCTCGAATAATTAACCTTCCGGTTCAAATTTTTCTTGTAAGATAGCGCAATCCCGGTTTCAGGGAACTGCCAACGCATGGCGGTACCCAAGTAGTAGCTGAACAACCCAACCCTCATTCGGAAGGAGTAATTCCATGTGGACCAAACCTGCATACACTGACCTGCGTATCGGCTTCGAAGTTACTATGTACTTCGCTAACCGCTAAGCCAGGCTTAGGGTTTCACGCCTCGGCCTGCCGGGGCGTTTTCGTTTTTTCCGATCCGGTTTCTGCATAGAGAGTGGCCATGTACATCCAGGTTCTCGGCTCCGCCGCCGGTGGCGGGTTCCCGCAGTGGAACTGCAACTGCGTCAACTGCAAGGGCTACCGTGATGGCACCCTGCAAGCCACGGCGCGCACCCAGTCATCCATCGCCCTGTCCGACGACGGTGTGCACTGGATACTGTGCAATGCCTCGCCCGACATCCGCGCCCAACTGCAGGCCTTTGCGCCGATGCAGCCGGCCCGGGCCCTGCGCGACACCGGCATCAACGCCATCGTCCTGCTGGACAGCCAGATCGACCACACCACCGGCCTGCTCAGCCTGCGCGAAGGCTGCCCGCATCAGGTATGGTGCACGGACATGGTCCACCAGGACCTGACCACCGGTTTCCCGCTGTTCAACATGCTCAGCCACTGGAACGGTGGCCTGCAGTGGAACCGTATCGAGCTGGAAGGCAGCTTCGTGATCGACGCCTGCCCCAACCTCAAGTTCACCCCCTTCCCCCTGCGCAGCGCCGCGCCGCCTTATTCGCCACACCGCTTCGACCCGCACCCGGGCGACAACCTTGGCCTGCTGGTAGAGGACACCCGCACCGGCGGCAAGCTGTTCTACGCCCCGGGCCTGGGCCAGGTCGACGACAATCTGCTGGCGATGATGCACGGTGCCGACTGCCTGCTGGTCGACGGCACCCTGTGGGAAGACGACGAAATGCAGCGCCGTGGCGTGGGCACCCGCACCGGCCGCGAGATGGGTCACCTGGCCCAGAACGGCCCTGGCGGCATGCTGGAAGTGCTCGACGGCTTCCCGCGCCAGCGCAAAGTGCTTATCCACATCAACAACACCAACCCGATTCTCGATGAAAACTCCCCCGAGCGCGCCGAAGTCCTGCGCCGGGGCGTCGAAGTTGCCTTCGATGGCATGAGCATCGCGTTGTAAAACAGTTCGTGATGCGACACAGGCCCTGTGGGAGCGGGCATGCCCGCGAAGCATCCAACACGGTGTATGGCACCGGCTTCGCCGGTGTTCGCGGGCATGCCCGCTCCCACAGGGTGAATATGTGTCAGCCCTGACAATCGCTTTACAGGAGCCAGCCGAATGAGCGACGCACTGCCTATGTCCCCTGCCGAGTTCGAGCAGGCCTTGCGCGCCAAGGGCGCCTATTACCACATCCATCACCCGTACCACGTGGCGATGTACCAGGGGCGCGCCACCCGAGAGCAGATCCAGGGCTGGGTGGCCAACCGCTTTTATTACCAAGTCAACATCCCGATGAAAGATGCCGCGATCCTGGCCAACTGCCCGGACCGCGAAGTGCGCCGCGAGTGGATCCAGCGCCTGCTCGACCACGATGGTGCGCCCGGCGAGGATGGCGGTATCGAAGCCTGGCTGCGCCTGGGCCAGGCTGTCGGGCTGGACCCGGACCAATTGCGCTCGCAAGAACTGGTATTGCCCGGCGTGCGCTTTGCTGTGGACGCCTACGTCAACTTCGCCCGCCGCGCCAGCTGGCAGGAAGCCGCCAGCAGCTCGCTGACCGAGCTGTTCGCCCCGCAAATCCACCAATCGCGCCTGGACAGCTGGCCACAGCACTACCCGTGGATCGATCCCGCCGGCTACGAGTACTTCCGTACCCGCCTGGGCCAGGCTCGGCGCGATGTGGAACACGGCCTGGCGATTACCCTGCAGCACTACACCACCCGCGCGGGCCAGGAGCGTATGCTGGAGATATTGCAGTTCAAGCTGGATATCCTCTGGAGCATGCTCGATGCCATGAGCATGGCCTACGAACTGAACCGCCCGCCCTATCACTCCGTCACCCAGGAACGGGTGTGGCACAAGGGAATCACCCTATGAGTTTCGACCGTAAGCAGGTACCGAACTGGCGCCCCGGCTATCGTTTCCAGTACGAGCCGGCGCAAAAGGGCCATGTGTTGCTGTACCCTGAAGGCATGATCAAGCTCAACGACAGCGCGAGCCTGATCGGTGGCCTGATCGACGGCCAGCGTGACGTGGCAGCGATTATCAGCGAACTCGAACAGCAATTCCCCGGTGTCCCGGAAGTGGCGGACGACATCGAGCAGTTCATGGAGGTGGCCCGTGCCGAACACTGGATCGTCCTCGCCTGAGTTGCCGCCCACGCCCGAGGTCGGCCTGCCGCTGTGGCTGCTGGCCGAGCTCACCTACCGCTGCCCGCTGCAGTGCCCTTACTGCTCCAACCCGCTGGACTTCGCCGCCCAGGGCCAGGAGCTGAGCACCGAACAGTGGTTCAAGGTCATGGCTGAAGCGCGGGAAATGGGTGCCGCACAAATCGGCTTTTCCGGCGGTGAACCGCTGGTACGCCAGGACCTTGCTCAACTGATCGCAGAGGCCCGCCGCCTGGGTTACTACACCAACCTGATCACCTCGGGCATTGGGCTGACCGAGGCGCGCATCGCCGAATTCAAGAAGGCTGGCCTGGACCATATCCAGATCAGCTTCCAGGCCAGCGACGAGCAGGTGAACAACCTGCTGGCCGGCTCGAAAAAGGCTTTTGCACAGAAGCTGGAAATGGCCCGCGCGGTGAAAGCCCATGGCTACCCGATGGTGCTCAACTTCGTCACCCATCGGCACAACATCGACAAGATCGACCGCATCATCGAGTTGTGCATTGCCCTGGAGGCCGACTTTGTCGAGCTCGCCACTTGCCAGTTCTATGGCTGGGCGCACCTCAACCGCCTGGGGCTGCTGCCAACCCGCGCGCAGCTCGAGCGGGCCGAACGTATCACCAACGAATACCGGGACAAGCTCAAGGCCGAGGGCAACCCGTGCAAGCTTATTTTCGTAACCCCTGACTACTACGAAGAGCGCCCCAAGGCCTGCATGAACGGCTGGGGCAACCTGTTCCTCACCATCACCCCGGACGGCACCGCATTGCCCTGCCACGGCGCCCGCCAGCTGCCCGTGCAGTTCCCGAATGTACGCGACCACGACTTGCACCATATCTGGTATGACTCGTTCGGTTTCAACCGCTTCCGTGGCTATGAGTGGATGCGCGAACCTTGCCGCTCCTGCGACGAGAAAGAAAAGGACTTCGGCGGCTGTCGCTGCCAGGCCTTCATGCTGACCGGCGATGCCAGCAATGCCGACCCGGTGTGCGCCAAGTCGACCGAGCACGGCATCATCCTCAAAGCCCGCGAGGAGGCAGAAACCGCCCAGCTCGCGATCGAACAGATGACCTTCCGCAATGATCGAAACTCCCGTGTCATCGCCCGCGGCTGAATTCAGCGCGGCCCAGGCAGTGGCCGCCGGTACCGACTTCGCCGAACTCAAGGTCAGTGCTGACGGGCTGTTCTGGAACGAATTCCGCCCGGCCGATGGGGCATGCCGTATCTGGCACTGGCTGCACTACCAGGCCCGCTGCCTGACCCCGGACGGCTTCAGCGTACGCAGCCGGGTCTATGAGTACGGCGGTGGCAGCTTCTGCCTCGGTGGCGACGGGCTGGTATTCGTCAACGAAAAGGACCAGCAGGTCTACACCCAGCCGCTGGACGATCTGTTACCACGTGCACTGACCCAGGATGCCAGCTGCCGCTATGGCGATGTGCAGTGGCACGACGGCCACGTACTGGCCGTCGAAGAGCGCCATGCCGAGCAGGTAGAGCACCGCCTGGTCGCTTTGGGTGACAGCCGCCGCGAGGTGCTCGCCGAGGGCGCCGACTTCTACGCCTCGCCTGCCGTCAGTGCCGATGGCCAGCGCCTGGCGTGGATCGAATGGGACCGCCCGGCACAGCCCTGGACCGTCACCCGGCTGATGTGCCGCGCGCGCGATGCCAGCGGCCACTGGGGGCCGGCGCAATGTGTAGCCGCCGCAGAAGAATCGTTGCAACAACCACGCTTCGATGCCGAAGGTCGGCTCTACTGCCTGTCCGACCGCAATGGCTTCTGGCAACCCTGGGGTGAGGTCGATGGCCAATGGCAGGCGTTGCCTGCCGCACCGGCGGACCATGCTGCTGCGCCTTGGCAATTGGGGACCTGTACCTGGTTGGCACTGAGCCCGCAAAGCTACCTGGCCAGCTGGTTCGAAGACGGCTTCGGGCAATTGGGGCTGCGTGGCGAAGATGGCCGTATGGAGCATTTCGCCAGTGCCTACACACGCTTTCGCAGCCTGGCCATGGACAGCGAACACCTGTATGCCATTGCCGCCTCGCCCATCAGCCCACCAGCAGTCATTGCCATTGACCGCAGCAACCACGACGTACGTGTGCTGGCCGGCGGTGCCGAAATGCTGCCGGCAGGGCAAATCAGCCTGCCACAGTCGATCCACTACGGCAGTGGCGGCGAGCAGGCCCATGGTTTCTTCTACCCGCCAGCGCAGTCGCAAGGCGCCGCGCCGCTGGTGGTGTTCATCCACGGCGGGCCAACCTCAGCCTGCTATCCCGTGCTCGACCCGCGCATCCAGTACTGGACCCAGCGTGGCTTTGCCGTGGCCGACCTCAACTACCGGGGCAGCACCGGCTATGGTCGGGAATACCGCCAGGCACTGCACCTGCGCTGGGGCGAAAGTGACGTGGCCGATGCCTGCGCGGCGGTCGAATACCTGGCTGCTCAAGGCCTGGTCGACAAGCACAAGGCGTTTATCCGCGGCGGTAGCGCCGGTGGCTACACCACCTTGTGCGCCTTGGCGTTCCATGACGTGTTCCGCGCTGGCGCCAGCCTCTATGGGGTCAGCGACCCGCTAGCCCTTGGCCGTGCCACGCACAAGTTCGAAGGGGATTACCTGGACTGGCTGATCGGCGACCCGCAGCGCGACGCTGAACGCTATCGCCAGCGCACCCCGCTGCTGCATGCGCAGCGCATCAAGGTGCCGGTGATTTTCTTCCAGGGTGAGCTGGATGCGGTGGTGGTGCCGGAGCAGACACGCGCCATGTTGGCGGCGCTACAGGCCAACGGGATCGACGCTGAAGGGCATTTTTATGCGGAGGAGCGGCACGGGTTCCGCAAGGCGGAAAACCTGGCGCATGCCTTGGAAGAAGAGTGGAAATTCTATTGCCGGGTGTTGGCGCAATAGTTCCAGGCGCCCCGAGCAGGAGCGACCTTGCGCTGCTCCTGCAGGGGCCAATCTCTGCCTGTATCAACGCTTGGCGATGATATACACCGCATGCACGATCCCCGGAATGTATCCCAGCAAGGTCAGCAGAATATTCAGCCAGAACGCCCCGCCAAACCCCACCTGCAGAAACACGCCCAGAGGTGGCAGAAGAATGGCGATGATGATGCGAATAAAGTCCATGCGAGTCTCTCCTGAAGGGTTACATCAAAGACTAGCTGCCAGTCGAAGAGGTTCCACAGGCAAAAAAAAACGCCCCGGGCCGAATGAAACAGGCCAGGGGCGATGCGCAGGAACGCCAGACGGTTCGTTGAATTCTTTGGCAGGCCGCTACGCTGGCACTTCGCGACGGGCCTGCTGCTGGGCATGCAGGCGGGCGAAAGCGCGCGCCAGGCGCAGCAGCATTTCGTCGATGTTGCCTTTGCTCACAGTCAGCGCCGGAGAAAAGCGCACCACATCCGTTTGCGGCGCGTTGAGCAGCAGGCCCTCGTGCAGGGCCGCAGCCACCAGCTCGCGGGCCAGGTTTTCTTTCAGTTGCAGGGCCCATAGCAGCCCGTGACCGCGCACTTCACCCTGACCATAGCGCCCGGTCAGGCGGCTCAGGCCTTCACGCAGGTGACGACCGTTATCCTGAACCTGGGCCAGAAAGCCAGGCTCCAGCACGCTGTCCAGCACCGCCAGGCCGGCGGCGCACATCAGCGCGTTGCCATGGTGGCTGCCGTCCAGCTCACCAGGCTCGGCGCAGCATGCCTTGCCCCTGGCCAGCAAGGCGGCCAGCGGCACGCCGCCCCCCAGGCCCTTGCCCAAGGTAATGATGTCGGCACGCACGCCATAGAGCTCCTCGGCCAACAGCGCACCACAGCGACCAATACCGGTCTGCACCTCATCTAGGATCAGCAGGATGCCCAGTTCGCGGCAGAGCGTTTCCACGCCTTTGAGGTATTCCTGAGTAGCGGGAATAACGCCCGCCT
This sequence comes from Pseudomonas sp. VEM90, assembly GCF_054611535.1. Lineage (NCBI taxonomy): Bacteria > Pseudomonadati > Pseudomonadota > Gammaproteobacteria > Pseudomonadales > Pseudomonadaceae > Pseudomonas > Pseudomonas sp. VEM90. Next base: position 55,086 of record NZ_JBTRAR010000020.1, read on the forward strand.
CACCCTGTATCGGCTCGAGCATGATCGCCACGGTGCGTGAGTCCACCTCGGCGTGCAGCGCCGCCAGGTCGTTGAACGGCACCTTGCTGAAACCTGGCAGGCCAGGTTCGCAGCGATTGCATGGCAGCGGATCGGACGCCGACAGCGCGCCCAGGCTACGGCCATGGCAGGCTTGGCTGGCAGTAATGATGTGATAGGCGCCATTGCGGTGCAGCTGGCCCCACTTCCGCGCCAGCTTGATCGCCCCTTCACAGGCCTCGGCACCGCTATTGAGCAGGTAGGCCTGGTCACTGCCGGTACTCTGACACAGCCGGTTGACCAGCCCCAGCAGGCCACGGTTGTGGAAGCCCGAGCCCGGGTTGATCAAGGCCTGAGCCTGATTGCCCAATGCTTTGACCAGCACGCTGGGGCTGTGGCCCAAGCTGTTGACCGCACCGCCCTGGGTGAAGTCCAGGTAGGCATGCCCCTCGTTGTCCCACAACCAGGAGCCCTGGCCACGCACGAATACCTGCGCTGCACGTTCGGCGCCGGGCATCAGGCGCTCAGGTGACAGCTCAGAAGCTTGCGGCACGATCACCGGCGCACGCTTGGGCTCGGCGGCGGCGGCAGAAGCCGAGCGGCGCAGGTTGAACAGGTTCATCAGGGCTCCAACCAATCACGGTAAAGGGCAGCCACGGTGCGGTCTTGATGCCGACACTCGATATTTTGCCTTGCCTATCAAAAGTGTTTTTCATCCGGGGTAACAATCGACCGAATCATCGCTGTAACCCTTTGGAATACGGCGATAGACTAGGCTTCAACAGGGTTTTCGACCATTTCGTTTTTCCAGCATTTTCGATAAGTGTTTCTTATGGATTTCCGTCAACTGCGTTATTTCGTCGCGGTGTACGAAGAAGGCCACGTCGGCCGTGCCGCCGAACGCCTGTCGCTGTCACAGCCAGCGCTTTCCCAGCAAATCCGCCAGTTGGAGCACAGCCTCGATCTCAGCCTGTTCGAGCGCAGCAACAAACGCTTGCTGCCGACCCTGGCCGCCCACACGTTGTACAACCATGCCCTGCCGTTGCTCGACGGCCTGCAGCGTGCCCACGAGGCCATGCGCAACTTCAAGGGCCAGTCGCTGCGCACCTTGGCTATCGGTGTATTGCAGACCGTGCGGCCAAGCCTGGTACCGCAACTGCTTGAACGGCTGCGCAAGGCTCAACCTCACCTGGTCGTGCAGATTTACGAGTTGTCGGGGCTGGAGATCGAACGCCGCCTGCTCAACGGCAGTCTGGACATCGGCATCAGCTACCTGCCGCCGCGCCAGCCAGGGCTGCATGGCCTGCTGTTGTACGAAGATGAGCTGCAACTGGTCATACCCGATACCCACCCGCTGAAGGACTTCAAGAAGGTGTCCATCCGCCAGGCCGCCGAGTTGCCCATGCTGATGCTGGGCGAGGAGTTCCAGATCCGCCAGATCTGGCAGGCGCAGTTGGCCAGCCAGGGCCGACGGCCGCAGGTGCAGGCAGAGATGAACAATATGGCAGGGATTCTCGATAGCCTCGCGCACACGGCGCTGGCCACTATTCTTCCAGGGCGCGCCAAGGAGGCCGCCGAAGATGACCAAGGGCTGCTGTGGAAACCGTTGAGCGAGCCGCGCGTGCCGTTGAAGGTTGGCCTGGTATTTCGCGATGCCCAGCGCCAGCAGGCCTCTGTAGAGCTGCTGCGCACGTTGCTGGAGGAAGAGACGGACGCCCGCCTGTTGGGGGCATCACCGCGGGATGTGCTGGCCTAAAAACACGCACGCAAAGAAAACCCCGCCGAAGCGGGGTTTTCCAGACTGTTTCCCTGTGACATCCGTATCGCCCCGCCATCCTGGCAGGTGGTCCTTCGTCGTCGTCCTTGATCTGTCCTTTGCGCTTCCTGCGCAACGTCCATGTGGTAAAGATTAACCGTGGATCCAATCTTAGAACAGTGGTGAAAAGTCACCACGTCGCGTAGGAAAAAGCTTACACAGGAGATTCATTCACAGATATGGCATGGCTGGGGCCGCTTCGCGGCCCCAAAAAACGATCAGAACTGCTCGGCATCCAGCAGGTAAAGCGACTCACTTCCCGCCTTCACCGAAGCCACCAGCGAATCCACCCGTGGCAGCAACCGCGCAAAGTAGAACCGCGCCGTACCCAGCTTGCCCGAATAGAACGCCGCATCTCCCTCACCCGCCTGCGCCGCCCGCGCCATCAGTGCCCACATATAGCCATAGGCAACATAGCCGAAGGCATGCAGGTACTCGACCGAAGCCGCACCAATTTCATTCGGGTTGCCCTTGGCCTGCTGCAATACCCACTCGGTCAGCCCATCGAGCTGATCGAGCGAAGCACCCAGTGGCGTGGTGAATTCGTCCAGTTCGCTGCCTGCACGGGTAATGAACTGGCGGATCTCATCAGAGAACAGCTTGTAGTATGCCCCGCCGCTGGCCACCACTTTACGCCCCATCAGATCGAGGGCCTGGATGCCATTGGTACCCTCGTAGATCTGGGTAATGCGCACATCGCGCACCAACTGCTCCTGCCCCCATTCACGAATGTAGCCATGCCCGCCAAATACTTGCTGGCCGTGCACTGCGCACTCCAGGCCCAGGTCGGTGAGGAAGGCCTTGGCCACCGGCGTCAGCAGTGCCACCAACTCTTCGCTGCGTTTGCGCACGCTGGCGTCTTCGCTGTACTTGGCACTGTCCAGTTGCATGGCCACGTAAGTGGAGAAGGCGCGGCCACCCTCGATCAGCGCCTTCATGGTCAACAGCATGCGACGCACGTCCGGGTGGACGATGATCGGGTCGGCAGCCTTGTCCTTGGCTTGCGGGCCAGTCGGGGCACGGCTTTGCAGGCGATCGCGGGCGTACTCCACGGCGTTCTGGTAGGAGCGCTCGGCCGACGCCAGGCCTTGAATGCCGACGCCCAGGCGCTCGTAGTTCATCATGGTGAACATGGCCGCCAGGCCTTTGTTCGGCTCACCGACGATGTAGCCGACAGCTTCGTCGAAGTTCATCACACAGGTAGCCGAGGCCTGGATGCCCATTTTGTGCTCGATCGAGCCGCAATTGGCCGGGTTCCGCGCACCGAGGCTACCGTCTTCATTGACCAGGAACTTCGGCACCAGGAACAGCGAAATCCCTTTCGGCCCCGCCGGTGCATCCGGCAACTTGGCCAAAACCAGATGGATGATGTTCTCGGTCAGGTCGTGTTCACCGCCGGTGATGAAGATCTTGGTGCCGCTGACCTTGTAGCTGCCGTCAGCCTGGGGCTCGGCCTTGGTGCGGATGATGCCCAAGTCGGTGCCGGCATGTGGCTCGGTCAGGCACATGGAACCGGCCCAAACGCCGGCATACATGTTCGGAAGGTATTTTGCCTTCAAGGCCTCGCTGGCGTGGGCGTTGATCGACAGGCAGGCGCCGGCGGTCAGCATCGGGTACAGGCCGAAGGCCAGGCTGGACGCGTTGACCATTTCCTCGACCTGGGCCGAGATGGCCTTGGGCATACCCATACCGCCGAACAGCGGGTCACCGCCCACGCCCACCCAGCCGCCTTCGGCGTAGGTGTTGTAGGCCTCGATGAAACCGGCTGGGGTGCGCACCACACCGTTGTCCCAGTGGCAGCCCTCTTCGTCGGCGGCGCGGCTGAGCGGCGCAATGGTCTTGGCGGTGACCTTGCCGGCTTCTTCCAGCACGGCCATGGCCGTGTCGGCATCGACAACCTCGGCCAGACCGGGCAACTGCGTCCACTGCTCGGCCACGTTGAAGACTTCATTCAGTACGAAGCGCATGTCGCGCAGGGGCGCTTTATAGTCAGCCATGACAACCTCTCGCTAGTCGGGTCGGGGCGGTCTCGGGGAACCGCGACACTGGGGTTACTGGCAGTGTAACCGAACAACTTTTGCGAGACATAGGGTCATCAATCGACTGTATAGTCTCACTCGGTCACGCCGTACGCACTGCCCCACGCGGTGATTGTCGCCCATGCACCATGACACAATTGCGCCCCGCACCTTTGGCGCTGTAAAGCGCCTGGTCGGCGGATTTCAGTACCGCCTCGGGGTTGCGATGATCCGCCTGGCGCTCGGCCACACCAATGCTGATGGTGACCGAAACCGTGCCGCCGCCGCTGCCAGCGCGGCGCTGGCGGCCGGCGGTATCGTCCTGCGGGCGGTTGTGCTGGTCGCGCAGGTGCATCACGTAATTAGCGATTACTTCACGCACAGCCTCCACATGCGGCACGCATTCCTCGGCGGTCTTGCCGGCGAACACCAGGGCGAACTCTTCCCCACCATAACGGTAGGCGCGGCCACCGCCGGTGACCTTGGACAAGCGGCTGGCGACCAACCGCAGCACCTGGTCACCGACATCGTGGCCGTGGGTGTCGTTGAATTTCTTGAAATGGTCGACATCGGTCATGGCGATGACATAGTTACGCCCCAGGCGCTGCATGCGCTCGTTCAGCGCACGGCGCCCCGGCAGGCCAGTCAGCTCGTCACGGAAAGCCATCTGATAAGCCTCGTGCGCCACTGCTGCGGCGATCATCAGCATTACCTGGCTGCACATGATGTTCAGGGTAAACGGCAGGATGAAGGTTTGCGGCAGCATCCAGAAAATGCCCAGCAGGCCGATCAACTGCGCGGCGTGCAGCGGCCGGGGTGCACGCAGGTACTGCACCACCAGCAGAATGAACACACCAAGGAACAGTGGGTAGACCATCTGGATCAGGCTCATCCAGTGGCCATGCAAAGCCGGCCAGCGGATCTCCGCCAACCAGGTCAGCAACGCCTCGGGGTAGCTTTGCTGGAGGGCCACCGCCACACTGCCCACGGCAAACAGCACGGCACCGCGGGCGACCAGGTCCTGCAGCAGGTGCGTACGCTCCTGCCAGGCGCCATACAGCCCGAACAGCGCCGGCAGCAGCAGGCAGACCAGGTGGAAGATCACCGCTGCGTCCTCACGCACGCGGCCATGGTCACGGTAGAAGTCGGTCTGGGTATCGAGCAGGAAGTAGGCAATGTACACCGTCAGCATCAGAAACAGCTCACGCTGGCGGCGGTAAACCGCGCAGTAGGCGCCGCCCAGCAGTAGAACCAAGGTAGGCAGGACATTGAACAGCGATGTGAAAAAGACGCTGAGGTCTCTCACATAGGCTGCGGCGAGCCCTGCCAGCAACAAGAACAGCGACGGCAGGAAGTGGCTAGCGCGAACAGCGTTAAGACGAAACAAGGGTAATCTCCAACCCGGCAGATCAATAATGGCATTGTGCCCTCACTTCATCGGCAGTGCACTGGAACAGTTGAATTTGCGGTTGAATGAACGAACTTCCCATGCACCGTGTCGCATCCTTCGCGGGTAAACCCGCTCCTACGACGGCCTGTGTTCAACCCCTGATGTGTGGCCACCACCGATCAGTGGGGTAGGAGCGGGTTTACCCGCGAATACGGTAGCGGCGTCAACGGTGAACGGCGGGTGGATATTGGCCAGCAGGGCCGGCCTCTTCGCGGGTGAACCCGCTCCTACACGACGGACTGTGTCCAACCCCAGATGTGTGTCCACCACCGATCTGTGTAGGAGCGGGTTTACCCGCGAATACGGTGGCGGCGGCAACGGTGAACGGCGGGTGGAGATTGGCCAGCAGGGCCGGCCTCTTCGCGGGTGAACCCGCTCCTACACGACGGCCTGTGGCCAACCCCTGGTATGTGGCCACCACCGATCAGTGTGGTAGGAGCGGGTTTACCCGCGAATACGGTAGTGGCGGCAACGGTGAACGGCGGGTGGAGATTGGCCAGCAGACCCGGCCCTTTCGCGGGTGAACCTGAAGACGTAAAAAACCCGCCTGCCGGTCAGGGCAGGCGGGTTTTTGGGTACAGCGCCAGTATCAGTACGACAGACCGAAGTGCTCTTCGTCCATCGCCATCAGGTTGTTGGCGCCCGACAGCATGGTCGCCACATGGGTACGGGTACGTGGCAGGATGCGCTGGAAGTAGAAGCGGGCAGTCTGCAGCTTGGCGGTGTAGAACGCCTCCTCGCTGGTGCCGGCTGCCAGTTTCTCGGCGGCCAGGCGGGCGATGTCGGCCCAGAAGTAGGCCAGGCAGGCATAGCCGGAGTACATCAGGTAATCGACCGAAGCCGCACCCACTTCTTCACGGTCCTTCATGGCAGCCATGCCCACTTTCATGGTCAGCTCGCCCCACTCCTTGTTGATGGCCGCCAGTGGTTCGATGAACTCCTTGACCGCTTCGTTACCTTCTTGCGCCTGGCAGAACTTGTGCACGATCTTGGTGAAGCCCTTCAGTGCTTCGCCCTGAGTCATCAGCACTTTACGACCGAGCAGGTCGAGGGCCTGAATACCGGTAGTGCCCTCGTACAGCATGGAGATACGGCTGTCGCGCACGTTCTGCTCCATGCCCCATTCGGCGATGAAGCCATGGCCGCCGTAGATCTGCACGCCGTGGTTGGCGGCTTCGAAACCGACTTCGGTCATGAATGCCTTGGCGATCGGGGTCAGGAACGCCAGCAGGGCGTCAGCCTTCTTGCGCTCTTCTTCGTCCTGGCTGTACTTGACGATGTCCACCTGCTTGGCGGTGAAGTAAACCATCGCGCGGTTGCCTTCGGCGAAGGCCTTCATGGTCAGCAGCATGCGACGCACGTCCGGGTGGACGATGATCGGGTCAGCGGCCTTGTCCGGTGCTTTCGGGCCGGTCAGGGAACGCATCTGCAGACGCTCGCGGGCGTACTTCAGGCCACCCTGGAACGCCACCTCGGCGTGGGCCAGGCCTTGCAGCGCAGTCCCCAGACGAGCAGTGTTCATGAAGGTGAACATGCAGTTCAGGCCTTTGTTGGCAGGGCCAATCAGGTAGCCGGTGGCAGCATCGAAGTTCATCACGCAGGTAGCGTTACCGTGGATGCCCATCTTGTGTTCGATCGAGCCACAGCTCACGCCGTTGCGTTCACCCACGCCACCCTCGGCGTTAGGCAGGAACTTCGGCACGATAAACAGCGAAATACCCTTGGTACCGGCCGGTGCGTCCGGCAGGCGGGCCAGAACGATATGGACGATGTTGCCGGCCATGTCGTGCTCGCCGGCCGAAATGAAGATTTTGGTGCCCGAAACCTTGTAGCTGCCGTCGGCCTGTGGCTCGGCCTTGGTGCGCAGCATGCCCAGGTCGGTACCGCAGTGCGGTTCGGTCAGGCACATGGTGCCGGTCCACTCGCCGGACACCAGCTTGGTCAGGTAGGTGTGCTGCTGCTCGGCAGTGCCATGCGCAGAAATAGTGTTCATCGCGCCATGCGACAAGCCTGGGTACATACCCCACGACCAGTTCGAACCACCGACCATTTCGCTCAGGGCCAGGCCCAGCGACTCTGGCAGGCCTTGACCGCCGTGCTCGACGTCATGCGCCAGGCTAGGCCAGCCGCCTTCGACGAACTGCTCGTAGGCTTCTTTGAAGCCGGTTGGGGTTTTCACCCCCGACTCGCTCCAGGTGCAGCCTTCCTGGTCACCCACACGGTTCAGCGGCGACAGCACCTGCTCACAGAACTTCGCGCCTTCTTCAAGGATCGCGTCGACCATGTCGGGCGTGGCGTCCTGGCAGCCCGGCAGGCTCTGATAGTGCGCTTCATAGCCAAGCAGCTCGTCGCGAACGAAGCGGATATCACGCAAGGGGGCTTTGTAGTCAGGCATGGCGATGAACCTCTAGGTGAGTTCTGTGGGGTGACCCGCGCTTGGCGGAAGCCGATCAAACAGTTGTTTGAAACTTACGTTTAGCTTAGCTTTCTGTCAAGGATGGACTATGGTGCCATTTACGCCACGGAAAATGGCAAATCAGTCATGCCATGGCACAAACCCTTGTAGGAGCGGGCTTGCCCGCGAAGAGGTCCGACCAGACAAAATTGTTGTCTGATCGGACGCATTCGCGGGCAAGCCCGCTCCTACATGGGCAGGCGCTGAAATAGGGGATGACGCAAGTGTTCAGGCGTAGGTGTCGATGATCCGGCCAAGCATTTCGTCGGATGCCTTGACGACCTTTGCGCCAAGCTCGACTTCGGTCTTGCCCACCGCCTGTTGCACGACACTGGTGGCCATGTCCATCTGCTGGCTGCGGTCGACCGCGCGCAAGCGTTCGGCTTGAAAATCGCTGGACTGGCTTGTGGCGGTGCGTTCGGCAGTGGTGTTGGCGATCTGGCTGGCAGCCTGATCGACGCGGTTCTGCCCGGTCTGGATTGCGCTCAGGCCCGCGTAGTAGGCGGAGCTACCGGTGATTTCCATGTCAGGACTCCATTGACGCTGGATGACGAACAGCCCCAATTAAAACAGGCTGGGGACAAAAAGGCCCGTTTAAATCCCTAATGGCTCAATGCCAGTTGATAGGCCTTGGGTATTCCTGCACTGGCCTAGTCGCGGGTAACCCCGCGCCTACAACGGTATGCGTTCCCTCGTAGGAGCGGGTTTACCCGCGAAGAGGCCGGGCCTGCAACACACTAATCCAGCAGATCCAGTTGCAGATGCTCAGCCACCATGTCGGCACTGGCCTGCTTGAGCTTGGGAACCCGCCCCAGGCAAGGCGCCGGCAGGCGCTCTGCAAGGCTGGCCAGGTTCTCTTCCAGGCGCGAGGTGCGCGGCTCGATGATGTTTGCCACCCAACCCGCCAACTGCAGCCCATCGCGCTCGATCGCCTCGGCGCTAAGCAAGGCATGGCTGATGCAACCCAACCGCACGCCTACCACCAGTATCACCGGCAACTGCAAGGCAACGGCAAGGTCGGACAGGTTATCCAGACCCGACAGCGGTACGCGCCAGCCACCGGCTCCCTCTATCAGGGTGAAGTCGGCATTTTGTTGCAGCACATTGCGCATCGCCGCGAGCAGGTCTGGCACTGCCAGCGTCACCCCTGCCTCGCGCGCCGCGACATGCGGGGCAATAGCAGGCTCGAAGGCAAACGGATTGACCTGCTCATAGGGCAGCTTGACCGTGCTTTCGTCGATCAGCGCCAGGGCATCGCTATTGCGCAAGCCTTTCGGCGTCATCGTGCAGCCTGAGGCAACCGGCTTGGCACCCAGCGTGCTCATGCCCTGCAAACGCGCCGCATGCAACAGGCCGGCGGCGATGGTGGTCTTGCCAACATCGGTGTCGGTACCCGCAATGAAAAAGGCCTGGCTCATCGTGCTCCCCTTACGCCTGTGGCTTGCGCAACACACCATAGACCACTTGATAGGTGGCTGGCAGCCCCGCGGGCTGGCGAAATGCCTCATAGGCCTGCAACAGGCCCTGCATTCGCGCCCTGCCGGTGAGACCGGAAGGTCGCCCAGGGTTCAGATTGTGCGCCCCCAACGCCTTCAGTTCGTGGGTCAGGCTGCGCACATCCGGGTAGTGAAGCACATGCGGGCACCGCTCCAGCTCAAGCTGTTCAAAACCGCTGGCTGCACACAGGCGCTGGTAGTCTTCGAAACGGCGGAAGCGGTTTACATGCACCAGGCCATCCACCGCCTGCCAGCTGGCGCGCAGTTCGTCGAGGGTGCCCACGCACAGGCTGCTGAAGGCCAGTACACCGCCTGGGCGCAGCACCCGCTGCGCCTCGGCCAGCACACTGGCGAACTGATCGCACCACTGCACCGCCAGACTGGAAAACACCAGATCGACGCTGCCATCGCGCAGCGGCAAACGCTCGGCGTCGCCAACCACGTGATACTGCGCCCCACCCTTTACATGACGGGCGTGAAGCAACATGCCTTCGGCAATATCCACCGCCAGGCCACAGGCCTGGGTGAAACGCTCAGCCAGCATGCGGCTGAAATGGCCGGTGCCACTGCCCAGGTCCAGCCAGTGTGACGGCTGCAGGCCTACCGGCAACTGCTCCATCAGGCTCAGACCAACAGCGCGCTGAAGGGCCGCCACGCTGTCATAGCTGGCTGCGGCGCGGGAGAACGAGGCCGCCACCTGGCGCTTGTCGGGCAATGCGCCGGGCAGGGTCGGACGGGAAAGGTCAGTCATCGCCACTCTCATGCAGGAAACTCTTGATGCCCGTCGCCAGTTCCTGCGGGTACTCCAGCAGGAACGCGTGGGAACTGTCTTCGACCAAGCCCACTTCCACATCGGGCAACAGCTCGCTTAACGCCTTTGCCGCCTCTGCCGGCACTAGCGCATCGCTGCCAGCAAACAGGTGCAGCTGCGGGCCTCCATAGGCTTGCAAGGCTACGCGGGTGTCCAGTTTGGCCAGCACTTCAAGGCCAGTGGCCAGGTACAACGGGTCGGTATCCGGCACGCCGACACCCAGTTGGCGCAACAGGGTGCGCGGCTGCAGGGCGCCGTCGCTGCACAAGGTACGGAAGCGCTTGAGGGTGACCTGGGTATGGCTGCGGCAGCCGTCGAGGAAGGTGCCGAAGGTGTCTTCGGCCATGCCGTGGGGCCAGTCTGGCCGGGCCAGGAAGCTGGGGTTGCTGGCCAAGGTCAGCAGCCCGCAGCAGTGGTCGCCACGCTTGTGCGCCAGCGCGCTGGCCAACATGCCACCCAGTGACCAGCCACCCAGCCAGACATTGTTGGGCAGCTTGCGGTCCAGATGGTCGATCCAGGCCTGCACATCGCTGTGAGCCAGTTCTGGCAGGGGCATCAGCTCTACCTGCAGGCGGGCGTCCTGGGCCCGCAGGCTAGCGGCCAGCGGCTCCAGCGCAGCAGTTCCCAAGCCCCAGCCAGGCAACAGAACAAGTCGATTACGCATCGGCGTTCTCCAACTGTGGATAACACTCGGCCAATGCATTCAACAATAGCTGCACCTGCGCCTCGCTGTGCGCGGCACTCAGGGTCACCCGCAGGCGTGCGCTGCCAGCCGGCACGGTGGGTGGGCGGATGGCCGTCACCAGCAAGCCGCGCTCACGCAGCAGGCGTGACAGGCGCAACGCCTGCGCACTGTCGCCGATCACGATGGGCTGGATTGGCGTCGGGCTGTCCATCAACTGAAGCCCCATCTGCTGCGCGCCTTCCCGGAACTGACGAATCAAGGCTGCCAGATGCTCACGACGCCAGGTTTCACGGCGCAGCAGCTCCAGGCTCTTGAGTGTGGCGCAGGCCAGCGCCGGTGGCTGGCTGGTGGTGTAGATGTAGGGGCGGGCGAACTGCACCAGCGCCTCGATCAGCGCTTCGCTGCCAGCCACAAAGGCGCCGGCAGTGCCGCAAGCCTTGCCCAGCGTGCCGATCAGCACCGGTACGTCATCCACACCCAGGCCAAAGTGCTCGACGATACCGCCGCCCTGTGCGCCCAAGGTACCCAGGCCATGGGCGTCGTCAACCATCAACCATGCGCCGCGGGCACGCGCGACATCGGCCAGCGCCGGCAGGTCGGCCAGGTCACCGTCCATGCTGAATACGCCATCGGTCACCACCAGGGTATTGCCGACTGCCTTGTCCAGGCGGCTGGCCAGGCTGGCCGGGTCGTTGTGCAGGTAGCGGTTGAAGCGGGCACCACTGAGCAGCCCGCCATCCAGCAGCGACGCATGGTTCAGGCGGTCTTGCAGCACCGTGTCGCCCTGCCCCACCAACGCGGTGATGGCGCCCAGATTGGCCATATAGCCGGTGGAGAACAACAGCGCGCGCGGGCGGCCGGTGAGTTCAGCCAGTGCCTCTTCAACCTGATGGTGCGGGGTGCTGTGGCCAACCACCAGGTGCGAGGCACCACCACCCACACCCCAGCGCTCGGCGCCGGCCTGCCAGGCGGCGATCACCTCGGGGTGGTTGGCCAGGCCCAGGTAGTCATTGCTGCAGAAGGCCAGCAACCGCTGGCCGTCGACCACCACTTCCGGCCCCTGCGGGCTTTCCAGCAATGGCCGCTGCCGATACAGGTCTGCGGCGCGCCGTTCGGCCAGGCGCGCAGCCAGATCGAAAGCCATGTCAGGCTGTCGCGGCGTCGTAGAACATCTCGCTGCTGCGCTGCTCGACCAGCGCTTGCTCGATGGCTGCCTGGTGCACTTCGTCGGCGTGCTCTTCACGCGCTTCGGGCTTGATACCCAGGCGTGCGAACAGCTGCATGTCCTTGTCGGCCTGGGGGTTGGCGGTGGTCAGCAGTTTTTCGCCGTAGAAGATCGAGTTGGCGCCCGCCATGAAGGCCAGGGCCTGCATCTGCTCGTTCATCTGCTCACGGCCGGCGGACAGACGCACGTGAGACTTGGGCATGAGAATACGGGCCACGGCCAGCATACGGATAAAGTCGAACGGGTCGACGTCCTCTTCCTCAGCCAGCGGCGTGCCGGCCACCTTGACCAGCATGTTGATCGGCACCGACTCCGGGTGCTCCGGCAGGTTGGCCAACTGGATCAGCAGGCCGGCGCGGTCGTCCAGCGACTCACCCATGCCCAGAATGCCACCAGAGCAGATTTTCATCCCGGCATCGCGCACGTAGGCCAGGGTCTGCAGACGCTCGCTGTAGGTACGCGTAGTGATGATGCTGCCGTAGAACTCCGGCGAGGTGTCGAGGTTGTGGTTGTAGTAGTCCAGGCCAGCCTGGGCCAGGGCCTTGGTCTGCTCCTGGTCGAGCTTGCCGAGGGTCATGCAGGTTTCCAGGCCCATGGCCTTGACGCCTTTGACCATCTCCAGCACGTAGGGCATGTCTTTGGCCGACGGGTGCTTCCACGCCGCCCCCATGCAGAAACGGGTAGAACCGATGGCTTTGGCGCGGGCAGCTTCTTCCAGCACCTTCTGCACTTCCATCAGCTTCTGTTTTTCCAGCCCGGTGTTGTAGTGGCCGGACTGCGGACAATATTTGCAATCTTCCGGGCAGGCACCGGTCTTGATCGACAGCAAGGTCGAAACCTGCACGCGGTTGGGGTCGAAATGCGCGCGGTGCACGGTCTGCGCCTGGAACAGCAAGTCATTGAACGGTTGCTGGAACAGCGCCTTGACCTCGGCCAGGGACCAGTCGTGACGTGTTGTTGCAGTTGTGCTGGCGCTCATCGGCGTTTCCTTGTTTAGGCTGTAGCTGGCGCCGGGACAGGAAAGCCCGCCAGCGCATCACGGATAGCTCGCATAGTCATGGAAGGCCTATGAACTGTCAACTGTACTGGAAGCGACTGGTTTACAAGTGCTCACTTATTAATCAGCAGTGTTTGTTATGCGATGAGCCTGCCGAGCAGCATTACCCGTTGTGCATCACCTGCGAACAGGCACTGCCCTGGCTGGGTGATCAGTGCCGGCATTGCGCCCTGCCCTTGCCCATGGCCGGCCTGACCTGCGCCCTGTGCAGCCGCCGCTTGCCGGCCTTCGATCAGGTCATTGCCCTGTGGCAGTTCGGCTTTCCGGTGGACACGTTGATCAGCCGCTTCAAGCACAATCGCCAATGGCCTTTGGGGCGCCTGATGGCTGAGCTACTCGGGCAGGGGCTGCTGTATCGCTATGCCGAAGGGTTGCCTCGCCCTGACCTGCTGTTGCCTGTGCCTTTGGCCAGGCGTCGACTGCGCGAGCGGGGGTTCAACCAGGCGGGGATGCTTGGGCAGTGGTTGTCGTCGCACGTCGGGGTAACATGCAACGAGCGATTGCTGGCCCGCACCCGCGAGACACCGGCACAGCAGCATCTGGGCGCCAAGGCACGACGGCGCAATTTGCGCCAGGCGTTCGCGGTAACGGGGGAGCTGGAAGGCAAGCATGTCGCCATCGTCGATGATGTGTTGACCACCGGTGCCACTGCGCAGGCTATTGCCATGGCACTGCGCAAGGCCGGTGCACGGCGGGTGGATGTGTATTGCCTGGCACGTACGCCCAAACCGGGGTATGTATGACCAGGCGCGACCTGCCCATTTGTAAAGCACCCTTGTATACGGAATACCCATGTCCCTACCCCCCCTTCTCACCCAGCACATCGCCCGCCGCCCACAGCGCATCGCGCTGCTGCAGCACATTGCCGAACAAGGCTCGATCACCCGCGCAGCCAAGGCAGCGGGTATCAGCTACAAGGCGGCCTGGGATGCCATCGACGAGCTCAACAATCTGGCCAGCCAGCCTTTGGTCAAGCGCAGCACCGGTGGCCGTGGCGGCGGCGGTGCGCACTTGTCGCCGGAAGGCGAGCGGGTGCTGCGCCTGTACCAACGGCTGCAGGCCCTGCAGGCACAAATCCTTGAAGCCGCCGAAGAATCCAGCGACCTCGATCTGCTCGGGCGCCTGATGCTGCGCACCAGTGCGCGCAACCAGTTGCAGGGCCAGGTCAGCGCCCTGCGCCCAGAAGGCCGGTATGACCGCGTCAGCCTGGCATTGAGCGGCGGGCTGGAGATCGATGCGCTGATCACCCACGACAGCACGGCGCGCCTGGAGCTGAAAGCGGGAACGATGGTGGTGGCGCTGCTAAAGGCCGGGTGGGTGCAGTTGCTGGCGGAAGAGGAAGAAGCCGAGGAGGGCAGCAACTGTTTGAGCGCGACGGTGGAAGAAGTGCTGGCCGAGGATGACGGCCCCAGCGAGGTCAGGCTGGCGCTGGGGAATGGCCAGACGTTGTGTGCCATTGCAGAGGCGCAGTGGTTGGCTGGGCAGCAGGTGGCGGCCGGCAGCTCGGTGCGGGTGCAGTTCCATCCGTCCTATGTGCTGATCGGGATACCGGCATAGCCTGGCCACGCGGCGAGCGGATTGCGGGCCTGCCTGTGAAGAAGCCGGCACAGGCATAACGCGCTACCATGGCCCCACGCCGCTTACCCTCCGGAGCCACCATGTCCCACCCCTTCGACACCCTCACCCCCGACCTGGTCCTGGACGCAGTGGAAAGCCTGGGCTTTCTCAGCGATGCGCGGGTGCTGGCGCTGAACAGCTACGAGAACCGCGTGTACCAGGTGGGCATCGAAGACGCGCAGCCGTTGATTGCCAAGTTCTACCGCCCAGGCCGCTGGAGCGATGCGGCCATCCTCGAAGAACACGCCTTCACAGCCGAACTCGCCGACTGCGAGGTCCCGGTGGTTGCGCCCATGCAGCACGATGACCGCACCTTGTTCGAACACAAGGGCTTCCGCTTCACGCTGTTCCCACGTCGCGGCGGCCACGCCCCCGAACCTGGCAACCTCGACCAGTTGTATCGCCTGGGCCAGTTACTTGGCCGCCTGCATGCCGTGGGCGCCAGCAAGCCGTTCAAGCACCGTGAGGCACTGGCTGTGGACAACTTTGGCCACGCCTCGCTGAACACCTTGCTGGAGGGTAATTTTGTCCCGCGTGAACTGCTGCCGGCGTTCGAGTCCGTGGCCCGCGATCTGCTCAAGCGGGTGGAGGACATCTACGCTCGCACACCACACCAGCTCATCCGCCTGCACGGCGACCTGCACCCGGGCAACCTTATGCACCGTGACGAGGTGTACCACGTGGTCGACCTCGACGATTGCCGCATGGGCCCAGCGGTGCAAGACCTGTGGATGATGCTGGCCGGCAACCGCGAGGAGCGCCTGGGGCAACTGGCCGAGCTGATCGACGGCTATAACGAGTTCCACGACTTCGACCCGCGCGAGCTGGCCCTGATCGAGCCCCTGCGCGCCCTGCGCCAGCTGCACTATAGCGCCTGGCTGGCAAGGCGCTGGGACGACCCGGCGTTCCCGCCCAGCTTCCCTTGGTTCGGCCAGCCACGCTACTGGGGCGACCAGATTCTCGCCTTGCGCGAACAGATGGCTGCGCTGGATGAAACACCGCTGAAATTGTTCTAGAAGCACGCCCACCTCTGTCTACAATAGGCGTCGCTTTATTTAGCAACCTAAGCAAGGATTCTGCATGCACGCCGCAAACCCGCGTCGCGGGTACATACTGGGCTTGAGCGCCTACATCATCTGGGGCCTTTTCCCCCTCTACTTCAAGGCAATCCAGAGCGTCCCGGCGGTGGAGATCATTGTCCACCGGGTGCTCTGGTCAGCACTGTTCGGCTCGCTGCTGCTCCTGGTGTGGAAACACCCCGGCTGGTGGCGTGAACTGCGCAACAACCCGCGCCGGCTGGGCATCCTGGCACTGAGCGGGGCACTGATCGCCGGTAACTGGCTGACCTACGTGTGGTCGGTGAACAACGGCCGTATGCTCGAGGCCAGCCTGGGCTATTACATAAACCCGCTGATCAACGTCCTGCTGGGCATGCTGATTCTTGGTGAACGCCTGCGCCGCCTGCAATGGCTGGCGGTGGGTATGGCCGCCGTGGGTGTCGCGCAGCAGGTGTGGCAAGTGGGCAGCCTGCCGTGGGTATCACTGGTGCTGGCGTTGAGCTTCGGCTTCTATGGGCTGATCCGTAAGCAGGCGCCGGTAGCTGCACTGCCGGGCCTGGTGGTGGAGACCTGGATGCTGGTACCGCTGGCCCTTGGCTGGCTGCTGCTGCACCCGTCAGCGATGAGTGCCCAGGGCGCGTTCTATACCAGCAGCGAGGCGCTGTGGCTGATGGCCGCGGGGCCGGTAACGCTGGTGCCGCTGGTATGCTTCAACGCCGCCGCACGGCACCTGCCGTACACCACGCTGGGCTTCCTGCAGTACCTGGCACCGACCTTGGTGCTGTTGCAGGCCGTACTGCTGTTCGATGAGCATTTGTCGTCGAGCACCTTGGTGGCCTTCATGTTCATCTGGGCAGGTTTGGCGATTTACAGCGTGGATGCATGGCTGAGCTTGCGCAAACGCAACTGATCGAAAAACGATCAAAACTCTGCAGGCCATGTAGCTATTGGCCTGCAGAGACATCTCCATAGGTTATCCACACCCTCGTCCCCGTGCTTTGTGCACAAGCTGCTGATAATTGGGTGTTTTTTGAGCAAAGCTCTGCAAGGCACGTGATACCTGGGCTGGAGAGGTACACCCCCAGGTTATCCACAGGGCCTTCCCCGTGATATCGGGATAACGCGACTGGGTCGCAAAGCGGCCCCGGCAATCGCTGATCAATCCTCTGCCCGCAGCTTCAACTCCACCATCAAGTCATCCGCCAGGCTCTCCAGCCGCTGCTGCAGCTCTTCCAGCGGCAAGGTCAACGGCAGCGCCAGCAATGCGTCGGCGTGGAACAACGGCTCACTGCTCATCGGCGCCGGCCGCACTTCTGTGGAAAACCGCTCGACGTTTACCTGCAACTCGGCCAGCAAGCGGGTAATGTCCCGCACGATCCCCGGCCGGTCGTTACCCACCAGTTCCATGGCAATCGGCTTCCAGGTGCACGACGGCTCGATCCCGCTCTCGGCAATCAGCACGCGAATGTCATACCTGGCCAGCCCCTGCAGCGAGGCCACAAGCTCGGCGTAATTCTCTGCCGGCACCGCCACCCGCAGAATGCCAGCAAACTGCCCGGCCATCCGCGACATGCGGCTTTCCAGCCAGTTACCACTGTGGTCGGCGATGCACTGGGCAATTCGTTCGACCTGGCCGGCCTTGTCAGGGGCAATTACAGTCAGTACAAGATGATCCACAAGCCCTTCCTCGTGTCGGACCGCGCCGGGCGGCAGAAAATCAGGGGATCGAGTCAGTATAGGCAAGGCGCGGCAACCTGCCGCAGGGCAATCCGCACAGATAATCGTGTACTGTTTCAAGATTTATCTGGAACAATCCACCTGTTTTTTGCGAACATACCCACTCCCAGCGTGACCATACGCGACCAACGGGTCGCATAACGGCGCTTTTAGTCTGATTTTGCCCCGCCTACTGCTTCATGTAGTATCCCGTGGCGCGGACTACAAAACGTCGTTTGGATGTCTGCCAAGGCGCCTGTGAAAATACGCACACTGCCTGCCAGCCTGTCTGGCAGGCCGCACCCAGCCGCCCCCGAGCAAACCCGTGGGCATGCACTGGTGCCGTGTTTAGAGAAGCGCTACAGGCTTAATACAGAAGAGCGAAATAGCTGAGCAGAGTGAGGCAAGCAATGACTGGATACGTTCAAGTCGGTGGCCTTCAGGTCGCCAAGGTCCTGTACGACTTCGTGAACAACGAAGCCATCCCCGGGACCGGCATCGTCGCCGAGCAGTTCTGGGCGGGTGCAGAGAAGATCATCAATGACCTCGCTCCAAAGAACAAAGCCCTGCTCGCCAAGCGCGACGAGCTGCAAGCCAAGATCGACGCCTGGCACCAGGCACGCAAAGGCCAGGCCCACGACGCCGCAGCCTACAAAGCATTCCTCCAGGAAATCGGCTACCTGCTGCCACAAGCCGACGATTTCCAGGCCACCACCCAGAACGTGGACGAAGAAATCGCCCACATGGCCGGCCCGCAACTGGTCGTGCCGGTGATGAACGCCCGCTTCGCCCTGAACGCCGCCAACGCTCGCTGGGGTTCGCTGTACGACGCCCTGTACGGCACCGATGCCATCAGCGATGAAGGCGGCGCTGAAAAAGGCCAGGGTTACAACAAGGTGCGCGGCGACAAGGTCATCGCCTTCGCCCGCGCCTTCCTCGACGAAGCCGCGCCACTGGCAGCCGGCTCGCACGTTGACTCCACGGGCTACCGTATCGAAGGCGGCAAGCTGGTTGTTACCCTGAAAGGCGGCAGCAACACTGGCCTGCGCGACGATGCGCAACTGATCGGCTTCCACGGCGACGCCGCAGCACCCACTGCCGTACTGCTCAAGCACAACGGCCTGCACTTCGAAATCCAGGTCGATGCCAGCACCCCGGTCGGCAGTACCGACGCCGCTGGCGTCAAAGACATCCTGATGGAGTCGGCACTGACCACCATCATGGACTGCGAAGACTCGGTTGCAGCCGTAGACGCTGACGACAAGGTCATCGTCTACCGCAACTGGCTGGGCCTGATGAAAGGCGACCTGGCCGAAAGCGTGAGCAAGGGCGGCAAAACCTTCACCCGCACCATGAACCCGGACCGTGAGTACGCGGCGCCTAACGGCGGCAGCGTGACCCTGCACGGTCGTTCGTTGCTGTTCGTGCGCAACGTTGGCCACCTGATGACCAACCCGGCGATCCTCGATGCCCAAGGCAACGAAATCCCCGAAGGTATCCAGGACGGGCTGTTCACCAACCTGATCGCCCTGCACAACCTCAACGGCAACACCAGCCGCAAGAATACCCGCAGCGGCAGCGTGTACATCGTCAAGCCGAAGATGCACGGTCCTGAGGAAGTGGCCTTCGCCGCCGAGATCTTCAGCCAGGTCGAAGACCTGCTGGGCATGCCGCGCAACACCGTCAAGGTCGGCATCATGGACGAGGAACGCCGTACCACGGTCAACCTCAAGTCCTGCATCAAGGCAGCCGCCGAACGCGTGGCGTTCATCAACACCGGTTTCCTTGACCGCACTGGCGATGAAATCCACACCTCGATGGAAGCCGGCGCCGTGGTGCGCAAAGGTGCCATGAAGAACGAGAAGTGGATCGGCGCCTACGAAAACAACAACGTCGACGTTGGCCTGGCCACCGGCCTGCAAGGCCGGGCGCAGATCGGCAAAGGCATGTGGGCCATGCCAGACCTGATGGCAGCCATGCTCGAACAGAAGATCGCCCACCCGCTGGCCGGTGCCAACACCGCCTGGGTACCGTCGCCGACTGCCGCCACCCTGCACGCCCTGCACTACCACAAGGTGGACGTACAGGCGCGCCAGCGTGAACTGGCTTCACGTACCCCGGCGTCGGTGGACGACATTCTGGCCATTCCGCTGGCTGCGGACACCAACTGGTCGGCCGAAGAGATCCGCAACGAGCTGGACAACAACGCCCAGGGCATCCTCGGCTACGTGGTGCGCTGGATCGACCAGGGCGTGGGTTGCTCGAAGGTACCGGACATCAACAACGTCGGCCTGATGGAAGACCGTGCCACCCTGCGCATCTCCGCCCAGCTGCTGGCCAACTGGCTGCGCCACGGCGTGGTCAGCCAGGAGCAGGTGCTGGAAAGCCTCAAGCGCATGGCCGTGGTGGTCGATCAGCAGAACGCTGGCGACGCCCTGTACCGTCCGATGTCGCCGAACTTCGACGACAACGTGGCATTCCAGGCGGCTGTGGAGCTGGTGGTGGAAGGCGGCAAGCAACCGAACGGTTATACCGAGCCGGTACTGCACCGCCGTCGCCGCGAGTTCAAGGCGCGTAACGGGTTGTAAGTAACATCTTCGCCAGGGGGGCCGTTTTGCGGCCCCCACTGCGCATCAAGCCATTTTCAATTCTCTCTTCACCAGCTCCAACAGTTTGCCCAAATCCACCGGCTTGAGCAGGAAATCCACCACGCCCAGGTGCATCACATCCACTGCTTCTTCCACATCGGTGTCGCCCGACACCACAATGATCGACAACGCCGCCCGCTCCGACGCGCGAATTGTCCTGATCAAGTCCAGTCCACTTTCAGGCTGCATGCGCAAATCGGTAATCATCAACCCGATACGCTTCTGGTAGTGCAGGTACAACCTGGCCTCCTCGGCCCCATCCGCCCCCACCACATCGATGCCCCGGCTTTTCAGGTACAGGATCAGCGCCTCCCGGTTAACGGCGTTGTCATCCACCACAAGCACCAACGGCCTGGCTGCCACAGGCGCACTCTGGTTTATCACGGCCAAGGCCTCGCGCTCGGCGTCGCTCAGGATGTCGGTGTGCTCGGGCATGCTTGTCTCGTCAAAATAATTCCGCTTCAGCATTAGGACCGCATTGCTTGCGTAACCCGTTTCTCCTTTCGTCGGGTCTTTGACAAGGGCGCTCATAGACTTACGTCCAATGGGCACCACCTCGCCGCAAGCCGACCATGGAGGCAGAGAACAACATGGCCGGTACCTATATATAGATATATATAGTTCGGCATAGCGATACGGTCAGTTTCATGAGCAAAAAGGACGCCTACAGCCAGGCGGGCAAGACGGCAGTACTGCAAAACATCCAGGGCACATTGCAGTTCCTGCAGCGCTTTCCGCCGTTCAACCAGATGGAGCACAGCCACCTGGCCTTCTTGGTCGAGCAGTGCCAGCTGCGTTTCTACGCCTGTGGTGAAAGCATCGTCAAACCTGCCGACGGGCCGGTCGAGCACTTCTACATCGTCAAACAGGGCCGCGTGGTTGGCGAGCGCCAGCATCTGGCCAAACCGGGTGTCGAGACCACGTTCGAGATCACCAGCGGCGAGTGCTTCCCGCTGGCAGCCCTGCTGGGTGAGCGGGCAACCCGCACCGAGCACCTGGCCGGTGAAGACACCTTCTGCCTGCAACTGAACAAGGCCGCATTCATCCGCGTGTTCTCGATGTCTGAAGTGTTTCGGGATTTTGCCCTGCGCGGTGTCAGCAGCCTGCTTGATCAGGTCAATCAGCAAGTACGCCAGCGCGCTGTGGAAACCCTCGGCACCCAATACTCGCTGAACACCCCCCTGGGGGAACTGGCCATGCGCCATCCGGTGGTGTGCAGCGCCGATACGCCCCTGCGCGAAGCCGTGCGGCTGATGCACGAGCAACAGGTGGGCAGCATCGTGGTGGTCGACCCGCAGCGCTACCCCATCGGTATCTTCACCTTGCGCGATCTGCGCCAGGTGGTGGCGACAATAGATACTGACCTGGGCGCCGCCATCGACCAGCACATGACAGCCAAACCGTTCTACCTCCCACCCCAGGCCAGCGCCTTCGATGCCGCCATGGCCATGACCGAGCGGCATATTGCCCATGTATGCCTGGTGGAAAACCGGCGCCTGTGTGGGGTGGTTTCCGAGCGCGACCTGTTTTCCTTGCAACGGGTCGATCTGGTTCACCTGGCGCGCACCATACGCCATGCGCCACGCCTGGATACGCTGGTTTCACTGCGCGGAGAAATCAGCCAGCTTGTGGAACGCATGCTGGCCCATGGCGCATCGTCGACGCAGATCACCCAGATCATTACCTTGCTCAACGACCATACCGTGTGCCGGGTCATCGAACTGGCCTTGGCCGAACGTGGCGACCCGGGCGTGCCGTTCAGCTGGCTGTGCTTTGGCAGCGAGGGGCGACGCGAGCAGACCCTGCACACCGACCAGGACAACGGCATCCTCTTCGAAGCGGTCGACAGCGCCGAGGCCGACGCCATCCGCGCTCGCCTGCTGCCGCTGGCGCAATACATCAACCAGTGCCTGGCCCAGTGCGGTTTCACCCTGTGCATGGGTAACGTCATGGCCGGCAACCCCGAACTGTGCCTGTCGCGCAGCGAGTGGGCGCGACGCTTTGCCGGGTTTGTTCGCGAAGCCAGCCCGGAGAACCTGCTGGGTTCGAGCATCTACTTCGACCTGCGTGTGGTGTGGGGCGACGAGCAAGGCTGCGAGCAACTGCGCCAGGGCCTGCTGGCACAGGTAGCCGACAACCGCATCTTCCAGCGCATGATGGCTGACAACGCCCTGCGCCAACGCCCGCCGGTGGGCCGGTTGCGCGAGTTCGTGCTGACCCGCCAGGGCAACGACAAGGCGGCGACCCTCGACCTCAAGGTCCAAGGCCTGACGCCCTTCGTCGACGGTGCCCGTTTGCTGGCCCTGGCCAATGGCATAGCTGCCTGCAATACCCTGGAGCGCCTGCGCCAACTAGTGGCCAAGGGCGTGATCGAGCCGTTGGACGGCGCCGCCTATGAAGAGGCCTACCACTTCATCCAGCAAACCCGCATGCAGCAGCACCAGCGCCAGATACGCGACAACCTGCCTTACTCCAACCGGCTCGACCCGGACAGCCTCAACCACCTGGACCGGCGCATCCTGCGCGAGTCCCTGCGCCAGGCCCAGCGCCTGCAAAGCAGCCTGGCCTTGCGGTACCAGTTGTGAGCCTGTTCGCCTGGCTGCGCCCCAGCGCGCCCGAGCTGGACCACACCACACGCCAACGCCTGGCCCGGTTGCCCAAGCCCGTGCCGCTAGGGGTATGCACCCTGCGCGAGCAGCGCTGGGTGGTGCTGGACCTGGAAACCAGCGGGCTCAACCCCAACCGGGACCAGGTACTGTCGATCGGGGCAGTGGCGATCGAAGACGGTGCCATCGACTTTGCCCAGCAGTTCGAACGCACGCTGCACCGGCCTTTGCAGAAGACCAACGCCAGCGTACTGATCCACGGCCTGGGCCCCAGCGCCCTGGCTGCCGGTTGCGACCCGGCCGAGGCCCTGCTGGATTTGCTCGATTTCATTGGTGACAGCCCGGTGCTGGCGTTTCACGCGCCATTCGACCAGCGCATGCTGGCGCGTGCGCTGAAAGAGAGCCTGGGGTACCGCTTGCAGTCGCCATTCCTCGATATCGCCGAGCTGGCGCCGATGCTCAACCCCGACACAGTGCTGCGCGAGGCCGGGCTGGATGACTGGGTGGCGCGGTTTGGCTTGCAGGTAGAAGAGCGCCATCATGCCAGTGCTGATGCCCTGGTGACCGCAGAGCTGGCGTTGATCCTGTTCAGCCAGGCCCGGCGCCAGCAGCTGGACAGCCCGCTGCAGTTGGAGCAGCGGTTGCGCGGGTGGCGACGGCGCAAGATGCAGAGTCATGGTTTGTAGGGATAGGCACTGAAAATTCCAAGGCATACCCTTCAGCCTTTTCCATGATGGCAATCCGATAAGCGTCCATTGCACCCACCCCCTCCCCTCTGCAACAATCGCGAATAATTATCGTTAGTTAATGCATTCGTTCCGGGGGGACGCTGCTTGTCTTCTGCACAAAGCCCACACGCCGATCTGGTCGGTGCGCTGTACCGCGACCACCGCGGCTGGCTGCTCGCCTGGCTGCAACGCAGCATGGCCTGCCGCCAACGTGCTGAAGACCTGAGCCAGGACACCTTCGTGCGCCTGCTCGGTCGTGAGCAACTGGACACACCCCGCGAACCCCGCGCGTTTCTGGCCGCCGTGGCCAAGGGGCTGATGTTCGACCACTTCCGCCGCGCCGCACTGGAACAGGTCTACCTGGCCGAGCTGGCACTGATCCCTGAAGCCGAACAGCCCTCGCCAGAAATGCAGCACCTGATCCTTGAAGACCTCAAAGCCATCGACCGCCTGCTCGGCAAGCTGTCGAGCAAGGCTCGCACTGCGTTTCTGCACAGCCGTCTGGACGGCATGGGCCATGCCGAGATTGCCGAGCGCCTTGGCGTTTCGGTATCACGGGTGCGCCAGTACATCGCCCAAGGCATGCGCCAGTGCTACGTAGCCCTGTACGGGGAGCCGACGTGAGCAACGTCCCGGTTTCGTCCCGGGTTCTGGAAGCCGCGATTGCCTGGAAACTCAGCCTCGGCGACAGCAGCGGCACGCCTGATGAACGCAATGAATTCATGCGCTGGCATGCTGCCAGCGAAGAACACGCACGTGCCTGGCGCCAGCTCGGCGCCATGGACCAGCGCGTTAGCGCGGCGGCTGGCCCGGCACGCCAGGCGTTGCTGCAATCGCGCGTCAGCCTGCGACGACGCATTGGCAAGGTTGGCGGCGGGCTGGCCGGCACGTTTCTGCTCGGCGCGCTGCTGGCATGGGTCGGTGCGCCGTCGCTGGCACCCAGCTACTGGCTGGCCGACCAGCGCACCGCCACGGGTGAATTGCGTACCTTGCGCCTGGAAGACGGCACACTGCTGAGCCTGAACACCCACACCGCCGTGGACATCGACTATGCCGGCGCACAACGGGTGATCGTGCTGCATCAGGGCGAGATCTCGGTCGAAACCGGCCACCAGGACCCACGCCCGCTGCTGGTCCGCACTGAAGACGGTCGCTTGCGGCCACTGGGCACGCGCTTCCTGGTGCGCCGCGAAGCCGGCGGTACGCGCCTGGAAGTGCTGCAAGCCTCGGTCGCCGCCATGCCGCATGACAGCGGCGACGAACAGGTGCTGCGCGAAGGCCAGCAAGTGTTGATGAACGCCAACGGCCTCGGCCAGGTTGGCACGGTGCCCGCCGGTGCCGATGCCTGGACCCGCGGCATGCTGGTGGTCGACAACGTACGCCTGGGCGACCTGCTCGCCACATTGGGCCAGTATCGCAGCGGCTACCTCGGAGTGGATGCCAAGGTCGCCGACCTGCGCGTGACCGGCAGCTTCCCGCTGACCAACACCGACCTGGCGCTGGCCTCGCTGGTGCCGGCGTTGCCGGTGAAGATCGAGCGGCATACGCAGTGGTGGGTGAAGGTCACTTCCAAATAGGCCGGGTCTGCTGGCCAATCTCCACCTGCCGTTCACCGTTACCGCCGCCATCGTATTCGCGGGTAAACCCGCTCCTACCACGGTGGTGGGCACACATCGGGGTCGTCGTAGGAGCGGGTTCACCCGCGAAGAGGCCGGGCCTGCTGGCCAATTTCCACTAGCCGTTCACCGTTGCAGCCGCCACCGTATTCGCGGGTAAACCCGCTCCTACCACGGTGGTGGACACACATCGGGGTCGTCGTAGGAGCGGGTTCACCCGCGAAGAGGCCGGGCCTGCTGGCCAATTTCCACTAGCCGTTCACCGTTGCCGCCGCCATCGTATTCGCGGGTAAACCCGCTCCTACCACGGTGGTGGGCACACATCGGGATCGTCGTAGGAGCGGGTTCACCCGCGAAGAGGCCGGTGCTGGCAAAACCCATTTTAAATAATTCTCAATATTTTTCAGATTCACCCTGTCACTTTTCAGATCTCGCTCGGCAAGGAAGCAGCAAGCACTTACCCGTCGAGGAACCGCCGCATGTCCCGTGCCGTTGATCATATCCTGCGCCCCAGCCTGATGGCCCTGGCCATCGGCCTGGCTGCCCCGCTGACCAGCCCTGCCTTGTTCGCCGCCGAGCAATCCACGTCGCGCGCCTACAACCTGCCCAGCGCACCACTGGCCACCACCCTCAACCAGATCGCCAGCCAGGCCGGCATTGCCTTGGCCATCGACCCGGCACTGGTCAGCGGCCGCACCTCGGCCCCGGTCAACGGCCAATACAACGGCCTGGGCGCCCTGCAAGCCGCCCTGAGCGGTACCGGCCTGCAGTTGCAGCAGAGCAGTGCGGGCAGCTACAGCCTGGTGGCCGTGCCGGATGGCACACTGGCCTTGCCGGAAACCACCGTGAATGCCACCAGCGCCAGCGAAAGCGCCTGGGGCCCGGTTGAAGGCTACGTGGCCAAGCGCACCGCTGCTGGCACCAAGACTGACACGGCACTTGTGGAAGTCCCCCGCTCCATCTCTGTCGCCACCCGCGAGCAAATGAAAGACCGCGGTGTACACAGCCTGGATGATGCAGTGCGCTATATGCCAGGTATCGTCTCCGCCAGCTTCGGCAGCGATACGCGCTATGACTGGATGCGCGTGCGCGGCTTCGAGCCAACGCAGTTCCTCGATGGGCTGCCGCTGCCACGCGGCGTGTACGCCAACCCGAAAGCCGAAACCTGGAACCTCGACCGCCTCGCCCTGCTGCGCGGCCCGGCCTCCTCGATCTACGGGCAGACCCCACCTGGTGGCCTGCTGGACATGGTCAGCCGCCGTCCGCAAGCCGAAAGCGCTCACGAAATCGAGCTTCAATACGGCAGCGACAACCATCGTCAGATCAACTTCGCCAGCACCGGCAAGATCGACGATGAAGGTCGCTTTCTCTATGGCCTCAGTGGCGTTATCCGTGACAGTGGCACCCAGATTGACCACATCGACAACAAGCGCTACAACATTGCCCCAAGCCTGACCTGGAACATTGACGAAGACACGACGCTGACCTTCCTCACCCAGTTCACCCGTGACGATACCGGCGCCACCAGCCAGTTCCGGCCCATCCAGGGCACCAAGATCGACATGCCATTCGGCAAGATCTCGCACCACAAGAACCTGGGTGACCCGGACTACGAGTTCTACGACCGTACTTACTACGCGCTGGGTTACGCCTTCGAACACCGCATCAATGACGTCTGGCAGTTCCGCCAGAACCTGCGCTACACCAAGTCGGACCTGTCGTTCCAGACCATCACCCCTGGCAGTTACAACAAGAGCTCGCCACCGGTGCAGGACGATGGCACTGTCAGCCGCATGTCCACCAACACCGATGAAGACATCAGCCAGTTCGCGGTGGACAACAACTTCCAGGCGGACTTCGCTACCGGGGACATCGACCACACGCTGTTGATCGGCCTGGACCACCAGCGCATCAACACCAACTACCTGTCGATCTTCGACTTCAACGTGCCGGACAGCAACGTCAACAACCCGGTATACGGGGTGCCAATCACTCGCCCGGATCGCTCGACCGCGTTTTACGACTACAACCAGAAAACCCGTCAAACCGGCCTGTATGTGCAGGACCAGATGGCGCTTGGTAACTGGCGCCTGACCCTGGGCGGTCGTGAAGACTGGGTGCATACCGGCACCAAGTTCTTCAACCAGGGTGATGCCACCAATACCCAGCGGGACAAGAAATTCAGCGGCAACGCAGCCATCAGCTACGTGTTCGACTCGGGCTTCGTGCCGTACCTGTCCTATGCCGAGTCGTTCCAGCCGTCCAGCAATGCCAGTGTGTCGGCCTCGGATTCGTTCAAGCCCACCGAAGGCAAGCAGTGGGAGCTGGGCGTGAAGTATCAGCCGCCGGGGTCCAACACCCTGTTGTCGGCAGCCGTGTACGACCTGACTCAGAAAAACGTCTCGGTCACCAACACGGTCGGTGGTGTGACCATCACCAGCCAGACCGGTGAAGTGAAAGTCCGCGGCCTTGAGCTGGAAGCGGTTTCCGATGTGACCGACAACCTGAAGGTCATTGCCGCCTACACCCTGGCCAAGTCCGAGGTTCAGGACGGCGATTTCAAAGGCAACCGTCTGCAACTGATGCCGAACCAGCAAGCGTCCATCTGGGGCGACTACACCTGGCACTCAGGCGTACTCGACGGCTTCGGCATCGGCCTGGGCACGCGTTATACCGGTAATACCTATGGTGACCAAGGCAATACCTACCTGGGCAAGGCCAAGGCCTACACCGTCTTCGATGGGTCGGTGCATTACGACCTGGGTCGCCTGAACGGCAGCCTGAAGGGCGCGTCGGTCGCGGTCACCGCCACCAACTTGCTGAACAAGGATTACCTCTCTACTTGTGACTCGTACTACTGCTATTACGGCGATGAGCGCAGCGTTGTCGCCAGCGCCACTTACAAGTTCTGAGTGAACTGGGGCCGCCTTGCGGCCCCGGGTTCCAACCGACAACAATCGGTACCGTGATGAAAAGCCCCACCATCCGCCGCTGGTCCTTGATCCACACCTGGAGCAGCCTGGTCTGTACCCTGTTCCTGCTGTTGCTGGCAGTCACCGGCCTGCCGCTGATCTTCCACCACGAACTCGAACACCTGCTAGGCGACGCCCCTGAACTGCGTGAAATGCCGGCAGGCACCCCGCACCTCGACCTGCAGCAACTGGTGCTCAAGGCCGAACAACATCGCCCCGGCGAGGTCATGCAGTACTTCGGCTACGATGAAGACGAGCCCAACGGCGTGGTCGCCATTACCGCCGCCACCGCCGGCACCGACCCCAACCTGTCGCATACCTTCATGCTCGATGCACGCACCGGCGAGGCGGTGGCCATGCCGGCCGCCAACGGCGGTTTCATGATGGTGATGCTGCGCCTGCATGTGGACATGTTCGCAGGCCTGCCGGGCAAGCTGCTGCTGGCCTTCATGGGCGTATTGTTCATCGTCGCGATTGTCTCCGGCACCGTGCTCTATGCGCCATTCATGCGCCGCCTGGAATTCGGCACCGTACGCCACAAGAAATCCCGCCGCCTGCGCTGGCTCGACCTGCATAACCTGATCGGCGTGGTCACCCTGGCCTGGGCATTGACGGTGAGCGTGACCGGGGTGATCAGTGCCCTGTCCGACCTGGTCATCGCGGCCTGGCGCAATGACAGCCTGGCTGCGATGGTTGCCCCCTACCGCGACGCCCCGCCGCTCGTCGAGCGCGCCCCAGCCACTCGCCTGCTGGACATTGCCGAACAGGCCGCGCCGGGCATGCGCCCGGATTTCATCGCGTTTCCAGGCACGCGTTTCTCCAGCGAGCACCACTATGCGGTGTTCATGAACGGTGCCACTCACCTGAGTTCGCACCTGTTCACGCCGGTACTGATCGATGCTCGCACCCTTGAAGTGACTGCCGTAGGCGACCGTCCCTGGTACATGGATGCCATGGGCCTGTCGCAGCCACTGCATTTCGGCGACTACGGCGGGCGACCGATGCAGATCCTCTGGGCGTTACTGGACGTGCTGACAATCATCGTGCTCGGCAGCGGCCTCTACCTGTGGTGGGGCAAGCAGCGTAAACCCAGGGAGGCGCGCGCATGAGCCACAGGTCACAAGCCACTGCACGCCTCTTCGCCTGGCCAGCGTTGATTGCCCTGCTTGGCTTCCTGGGCCTGTTCGCCGCACTGCTCGGCGACGGTGGCTGGGACGTTCTGGCCTGGGCCGGCCTGGGCCTGCCGGCTCTGCTGAGCCTGCGCGGGCTGCTCTGGCGTCGGGGGCACTAGCCCGCTACCACCCCGCAACCGCAGCTATTGCCAAGCATGGGGTTTCCTCAACCAAGGACCCGCCCCATGCGCCCCCTCGAACAACTGGAACAGATCGACCGACAAATCGGTGACCTGCTCGACGGCCTCCCGACCCTCGACCTTCAACACCCCATCAACCCCGACACACGCACCTGGCTGCACGGCGAACTGGCCAGCTTCTGGACCACGGCCGATGAGCAAGGCGAAACCCCCAGACAAAAGCTGCTGGCACTGCGCAAGGCGCTGATGCTGGCCGAGGTTGAACTGCGCCTGGGCGACGAGACCTTGGGCTACCGCTCAGCCGATCAACTATGGGCCTGCCTGCAACAGCCACTACCCTCCCAACGCAGGCATATGCCCCTGGCCAAAAGGCCACAGGTCTACCGCGTTCTGCTGGAAGGCCTACGGCCCAACTGGCGAAGCTACCTGCCAGGCACACTGATCATCGTTGCCGGTACAGCCGAGGGCCACATGCTCACGCCTCAGGATGCCGCAGGCGCTGCCTTGCTGTGCAGCCTGTCACAAGGCATCGAGGCCTTCGACTCCCTTGCCGCACTGCACCTGGAGCTTTGCGAACGCCTGGAAGACCCACTCCAGAGCAGACCGCTGCTGCATCTGTACACTGACACGCAGGCGGACCGCGCTCGCCGGTCACAGCGCCTGCGCTATGAATGGTACGCCGACAGCCTGCTGGAGGCCCAGATCGACAGCGTGATAGAAGCCCAACGCCAACGCCTGAGTGACACCGGCTTGTGGAGCAACGGCTCACCCGACCAGCACACCCGAATACATGAAGCCCTCGCGCTATGGCACGAAGTCGGCGCCAAGCCCATCCTGCAAACACGCTACTCCCAATTGCTTGAGAAGCACCTGCCCAACTGGCTGCGCAATACATCTGCGCAAGGCCTGAGCCATATGATGCAGGCCATGCAAACGCTGGTGGCAATCGCCGAGCAGGCTGCTGCCCCGGGAGTGCTGAGCCTTGACGACTTCAAGCAACGCAATAGCCTGCTGGCCTGGGCCAACGCACGCCTTCGCGAGCGCCTGAGCCATGACCTGGGGTACGAAACAGATCCTCGCGAGATCAAGATCGTGGTCGTACGCGCCCGCCGCACGGGCGCAATCATGCATCCCTTCGCCCTCTCATCCTATGTCACCTATGTAGGCATGCGACGCGTGGGCCACGAGATGGTGGAGATGGTCGAGGAAATCAACACCCTCGAAGAGATCGCCCTCAAGAACTTGCCGTGGTTCGATACCGACTACTGGCTGACTGCCCGGGTGATCCATGCCCACGGCAAAGCCATGCCCGCCGGGCTCACACCGCAGTATGTCAAGCACATGGTCCGGGAACTGAACGTGGGTGACAGCTACGCAAAGTACCTGCACACCCAACTCATCAGTTCCAGAGCAGGCAAATGGCGCCTGACTGCGCACAGCAAGGTCAACCGTGCACGCATGCGCGCTGAAGCAGTCAAGGCGCACTACGCCGGACACTTTGGCGAAGACCCTTTCGAACATGGTTACAACTGGGTGCGCGCAGTGCTGGACCAACCACACAATGCCTTGCGTGCGCCAGTAGCAGGCTACCCGGTCACTGTTCGCCAGTTGAACATCATGGGCCATACCGTGCAGGGCGTGCTGCTGCTCAACAGCACCCCCTACAAGTCTCCGGCATGCGTGCTGTACACCCCGGATGCCCCGGACCGCAGGGCCTGGCGCCGTTTTCGCACGACCCGCGAACTGCTTCGCACATTGCGCCAGCAGCCCACGTTGAGAGCATATGTGGCCGAGCGCCTGCCATTGCTGCCTGCTGCTACGGTGCAGCAGCTGCTGGACAAGGGGCGCATGAGCACGCATTTGAGGACACCCGAGATCCAGGACGACCTGTTCTTCGTCTACTACATGGCCGAAGCCCGGGCGCTGATTGCTCAGGCCGATGCCGACAGCATGACGACCAGGGAAGTGAATGTGGAGTCGGTCATGGCGCTGAGCTGGCGCTTACTGGACTTCATCAGCCTGCTGCTGCCGAACCGCGCGTTGCTGGTACTGTCGATCGGCCGCATGGCAATCGACATCTGGGATGGCGCCGAGGCCTTCAAGCAAGAGGATGTGGAAGGGGTGATGCGGCATGCCTATCAGGCGCTTAGCCACCTCAACGATGCGGGTACCAGTTTTCTGGGTTCCAGAGTGCTACGCCGATCCCTGCGCGGGATCCCCAAACCACCGCCACTGCCGCTACCCGCACGCCTCCAGGTAAAACCGGGCAGCAGCAGCCTGCGCTATCGCATAGACGGTATCTACGATGAAGGTGTATACGAACAACGCTCGGCGTTTGGTGGGCTGTCGCTGTACTTCATCAAGGACAACGACAACCGCTACTATCAGGTCAGCTTCGACGGCTACCGCTGGCGGGCCATCGACCCTGGCCAGCCAGATGCCTATCTGCAGCAACCGCTCAAGCGCAAAGCCGACGGGCAATGGGTGATCGACTCACCGGTGCTCTGGTACGACGGGTTGCCCGACCTGAAGCAGTTGCTGCAGGACTGCTATCTGCAAGTGCCAATGGCTGGCCTGCCGGTAAACATCGAACAAGGGCTTTTTCAGGCTGACGATCAGCTGTACCTGGCGCTCAAGGACGGGCAGTTGCCTGTGCGCCGTCACCTGCTGCCGGATCATTACCACTTGCAGATTGCCGTTGCCAGCAACGTCAGCGTGGTGCCGTGGGCGGTGCTGCGCCACGAAAACGGCCAGTGGCTGATACGCGTTCGCCAGGCAGGGCGCAGCAGTGACTGGCTGACACTGCCAGATCAACCACCGCCGGCCCACTGACAGCCGGAACCGGCGGCCTCAGTCGACCAGTTTTGGCAACAGCCGGTCCAGCCGCTGATGCAAGGCACTGCCATTGGGCCAGTTGCGCAGCAGCCGTGCCCGGTCACGGGCATAGGCCGGTGCGAAGCTGAGCTGGGTGGCATGCTGGCACATGGCATCGAGGTCGATCAGCGACCACTGGCCGTTGTGCCAGAACAGGTTATGGCCTTTGAAGTCGCCGTGGCTGATGCGCTCGCGAATCAGCTGCTGCATCACGTGCACCAAGGCCTCCACCTGCTCCTCGGGCGCATCGCCGCTTTCGACGTAGGGCGCGAAGCATGCCGTCAGATCCTGGCCGTCGACATACTCGGTGACCAGGTAGGCACGGCTGCGCAGGCCCAGCACCCGCTGTTCCAGCACCGCGAGGGGGCGTGGCGTGGCGATGTCGAGGAACTCCAGGCGGTGGCCTTCAATCCAGGAATGCCAAGCCCTGCTCGGGCGCCAGAAGCGCTTGAACCAATGCGCGGTGTTCTTGATGTTGTAGCGCTTGATCACCAACTGGCGACCGTTGACCTCAATGCGCGCCACGCTGGCAGCGCCACCGGTCTTGTACAAATGGCCGGTGTCGATCAGCGCATCGGCCTGCTCCAGTACAGGCTGCAGGGCCTCGACCTCACTGCGGCGGATCGCCTGCAAGCCCGAAAGGGTGCGCTGGACGCTGAACAAGCTGCACTCGCGGCCAGCCTTGTCCAGATAGTCCTTCTGGCGCCAGGTGCGCACCTTGTCCACCTGTTTCTGCAGCGCTTCCAGCGGCAACGCATGCTCGGCGTTGGCCAGCAGGTAATGCACCAGCAGCTCTTCGATGAACGGCTCCAGGCGCTTGGGCAACTGGGCGAAAAACACCCCGAGGTTTTCCAGCACGCGTGGACGCGACAACTGCTGACCGGGCGTTTCCGCCCTTATGCCCGCACCGTCGATCAGGTACAGCTTGCCGGCATGGCGCAGCAGGTTGTCCAGGTGCAGGTCTTCCTGCCAAAGGCCTTGGGCGTGCATGTGCGCCACGGCAGTGAGCGCTTCGCCCAGCACCAGGTGCTGCTCGTCCGCCAGCACTGGCAGGTTTTCCACTGCGGCCCAGGCATCGGCCAGGCTTTGGGCACCGTCAAGGAATTCGAACAGCAGCCAGCCACCCTCGCCTTCCTTGAGGCCGTCGGCCAGTAGCGTCGGCGTGGTCAGCCCTTGTTTGGCCAGCAATTTCACACCCTGCAGTTCGCGCTGGAAATGCCGTGCAGCGTTACCACCGACCAGCAACTTTGCCAGCACCGGTGTACCGCGCCAGACACCAGCGCCCACATAACGCTGGCCCGGCAGCACGCGCAGCAGGCTGAGCAATTGCAAGTCGGCGCTGCCAGCGGCATCAACCAACGTGATGCTCAGGGGCAGCGATGGGCTGCGCCCGGCATCCTTCAATTCAGACAAACGCATCAGCGGGCCTCTTTTTCACGACGGCGTTGCGTCAACCGTTGCAGCCAGCTATCGACCAGCGCGCCGTCGGCGGGCTGCCCCAGGTAGGTAGCCAGCAAAGTACGTACATCCTGCACGCTCCACGCCTGGGCGCGGCGCAGCAGCGGCTCCAGGTCCTTGAGGCGGTCACGCATGCCGAGCAGCAGGGGACGGGTCTTTTCCAGGTCGATCAGTTGCGCATCCCAGCCGTCGCGCCGTTGGCGCAAGAAAATGTGCTTGGGGTAGAAGCAGCCATGCACCTGGCCGGCGCTGTGCAGGGTACGCGCCAGCTGGCCGCAGGCCTGCAGGATGTCAGTGCGCTCGGCCTTACCCAACCGCGGCCATTGCGCCAGCAGGCTTTCGAGGTCGGCCCATTCGTCCAGAGCGCGGGTCATCAGGATGGCCCGGTGCTTGCCACCCTGCTTGCGCTCGCCGTAGAACACCGCCTGCAATGCCGGAATGCGCAGCTTCTGGTAGCGACTGATGTTGCGGAATTCCCGGGCGAAGGTGGGCTCGCCGAACGGCCGGTGCAGGGTACGGGTCAGGTAGTCGCTCTGGCGCTTGAGGTAGTAGCCCTTGCCTTCGAGTTCCAGACGGAAGACGCTGCTCCAGCCACCACGGCCGGTGTTGGGTTCGTCCACAGCATCAAGTTGCAGCGCCCACAGCGCCTCGAAGTCGTCCAGGCCATGGCGCTTGAGCAGCGCGAGGTCCGCGCTGGCCAGGTAATCGGTCATTCCCTTCCCTCGAAAAAGCCCAGTACCCGACGAATGCGCTTCTTGTCACGCACATTCAGCCGGTCACGGCCACGGTATTGCAGGTAGAAGCGCAGGCGCTGGGTAGCTGACAGGTGGTATTTGGCCACTTTGTCCAGGCATGCCAGGTCCTTGATCATCCGGTGGCGCCACATGAATCCGCGCCAGAAGTCGCCGGTGGGGCAGTCGATGAAGAATAGCGTGCCCTGGTCATCGACCAGCAGGTTGCGCCACTTCAAATCGTTATGGGCGAAGCGGTGCTCGTGCATGACCCGGGTATGGCGCGCCAGTTGACGGCTGATATGGTCGACCCAGGTGCGGTCGGCCAAGCGCGGATCGTTGTGTTCGGCCAGGGCCGACAGGTCTTCGGTGCGCGGCAGTTCACGGGTGATCATCGCGCCACGGCCAAAGGCCAGGCCGTTGCGCTCCAGGCCCCAGGCCACGACTTCGGCGGTGGGGATACCCCATTTGGCGAACTGCTTGAGGTTTTGCCATTCGGCCTTGATGCGTGGCCGCCCCAGATACCGGCGCATGTGCTTGCCGGCCCCGGTGTAGCGCTTGACATAGTAGTTGATCCCGTCACGCTCGATGCGTACCACCTCACTGAGCGGATCGCGGGTCAGCCGTTCGCCCTGGAGGGCGAATACCGCATCGAGGCTGCCGAAGTCCGCCGCCAGGTGTTCGTACCCCGGCGCCAGTGTCCAACTCGCCATCAGAGTGCATCCCCATAGCGTTGCTTGCGATCGTAGAGTTTCTGGGCCTTGCGCTCCAGCCAGGCGAGCAGCGCGGCTTCCTCCTTCAGCACCTGCCGCAGCGGACGCTGGAAGTAACCACGCAGGAAGCGCAGCTTGTCGCGTTGGGTCAGGCCGATGTCCAGGGCCGAAAAGTACAGCGCAGCCAGGTCCTTGTCACGCCAGCGGCGGCTGATCGTGGCACGGGTTTGCGCACGGTGCAGGTCGATCACCGACAGCTTGAAGTCATCCGCCGTCACCGGTCGGTCGGTGTGCAGCAGGAAATGGCAGATGTAGCAATCGCGGTGGTTGACCCCGGCGCGGTGCATGCCGCCGGTCATCTTCGCCACCTCGGCGATAAGTGCACGCTTCAGACGCGGCTCGGGAGGCTGCTTGACCCAGTCGATGCTGAAGTCTTCCAGGCTGATGGTGGGCGCCAGCTCTTCGGTGATGATGAACGAGTGCTGCGTGGCCGGGTTGCTGCCACGCTCGCCGTAGGCGACTGCGGTCATGGTCGGCACACCCACTTCGTGCAGGCGTTGGATCGCCCGCCATTCCTGGCCGGCACCGAGTACCGGCAGCTTGGCGGTGAACAGGTTCTTGAAGATCTCGCCCCAGCCGATGCCACGGTGGATCTTGACGAAAAAGCCCTCGCCAGCCACCTCGGTGCGCAGCGTGCGGCGCCCTTCCAGCTCGCGATAGACCTCGCCTTGCAGCGCCTCCACGGCGTCGAAGGCATCACGCCCGGCCCACAGGCGTTTGAAGGGCTCGGCCAATATCAGCTTCATGCGGTTTTTTGCCCCAGGATCACGTCGGCAGCATGCTGTGGCATGCTGTACAGATCGGCGCTATCAGCAAATGCCAGGCCATTGCGCGACCAGCTGGCACGCGCCTGCGGGTCTTCGAGCATGCGCTGCAGGTAGCCGTTGAGCTGCTCTTGTTCGAACGGCTCATCCAGCACCAGGCCGCTGTCGGCCTCGGCAATGTAGTGGGCATAACCGCACACCTTGGACACCAGCACCGGCAAGCCGGCGACCAACGCTTCGAGCAGCACCGTACCGGTATTCTCGTTGTAAGCCGGGTGAATCAGCAGGTCGGCGCCCAACAGGAAGCGCGGGATGTCGCTGCGACCCTTGAGGAACTGCACCTGGTCGCCCAGGCCCAGGG
The DNA here is from genome assembly GCF_054611535.1 of Pseudomonas sp. VEM90. Taxonomy (NCBI): domain Bacteria; kingdom Pseudomonadati; phylum Pseudomonadota; class Gammaproteobacteria; order Pseudomonadales; family Pseudomonadaceae; genus Pseudomonas; species Pseudomonas sp. VEM90. The sequence goes on from NZ_JBTRAR010000020.1 coordinate 91,351, forward strand.
TAGCGCTTTGCAGCTGGAATACCTTGGGGTCGTCCTGGCCGATCACCATCAGCCTGGTGCGTTTGCGCAGGGCTGACGGCAGCGCGGCCAGTGCCTTGAGGCTGCGGTCCACGCCTTTGGTCTTGAAGCCTGAGCCAATCTGCACCAGCAGCAGGTCGTCATCCCCCAGGTTGAATTCCTTGCGGAACTCGGCGCGGATCTCGGCGGCATTGGCCGGCGCACGGCGATCCTGGGAAATGCCTGGCGGCAGCAGGTGGAAGCGTTCTACCGGGGTGCCGTAATGCTTGATGAACAGCGGCTGCTGCACTTCGGAAATCATCAGCACTTCGGTATGGGCGTCCTTGGCGAACACCGCATGCTCGTACTCGGCAAAGTGCCGGTAGCGGCCCCAGCGACGGTACAAGCCACCGCGCAGGGTCTGCGCCTTGTCTTCGAAGCAGCCGTCGGCGGCGTAGTACACGTCCAGCCCCGGCATCTTGTTGAAGCCGATCAGGCGGTCGACCGGGCGCTTGGCCAGGTCAGCGGCCATCCAGGCACTGAGCTTCTCGTTGCGGCGGTGGTTGAAAATCGCCTTCACCGGCGCCACCAGCACTTCGAAACCCGGTGGAATGTCACCCTCCCAGATCAGCGTGTACACGCGGATCTGGTGGCCCCGCTTCTGGCATTCCAGGGCAATGCGCATGAAATCGCGCTGCAGCCCGCCGAAGGGGAAATATTTGTAAAGCACGAAAGCCAGTTGCATCAACGGACATCCTCAGCCAGCAGCAACGCGCTCAAGCGGCTCGCCACATGCTCGGGATTCAGGCGAGTGAAGCACAGCGGCCACTCGCGTTTCAGATCGAACCGGGCCAGGTCATCGGCGCTCGGTTTGTAGGTGCACTTCTTCTGCAGGCAGGGAGCGCAAGGCCAGTCACTGGCCTGGTGAATCTGGGTCCGTCCGTAGGCGCCGGTCAGGCCCGGGTTGGTCGGGCCAAACAGCGAAAGGGTGGGCACATCGAGCGCCGCCGCCAGGTGGCCAAGGCCGGTGTCGACCGCCACGCAGGCCTTTGCCGCCGCCAGTACACGAGCGACGCCGGCAAGGTTCAATTTGGGAAGCACCTGGCAGTTGTTCAAGCCTAGGGCAATTCGCTCGGCCCGCGCCTTCTCGGCCGGATTACCCCAGGGCAGGCGCACTTCCAGCTTGCGCCGGCCCATGCGCTCGGCGAGTTCGCGCCAGTAGGCTTCGGGCCAGTGCTTGGTCGCCCAGGTGGTGCCATGCAGGAACACCACATAGGGCGCAGCCGGCGGCAGTTGCAGGCGGTCGAGGTCCAGGCCGTAGTTGCCGATGCCTTCTGGCAGGTCGTAGGCCAGGGCCATGGCAAACAGCTGGCGTACCCGCTCCACCGCATGCTGGCCGGTGGCGACCGACAGAGGCCGGTCGTAGAAGCGGCTGGCCCAGCCTTCGCGGGCCGAGTAGCGGTCCAGGCCGGCTACGGGTGCCTTCACGTAACGGGTCAACCAGGCCGACTTGACCAGGCCCTGAGCGTCGATCACAAGGTCATACTTGCGCTCGCGAACGCGCTGCTTGAACGCCTTCCACTCGCCACTCTTGATGGTTTGCCAGAGGTTCTTGCGCCAGCGACGGATCGCCACCGGGATGACCTGGTCGACCGCAGGGTGCCAACTGGGGATTTCGGCGAAGCCTTCTTCCACCACCCAATCGAAACGGATGCCTGGAATGGCATGGGCGGCATCGGTAAGCGCCGGCAGGGTGTGGATGACATCCCCCAGCGACGAGGTCTTGATGATCAGTACCCGCACTTAGTCGACCTCGGCCACGGTATCGATCAGGTCCGGTCCGCTTAGGCTGTGCAGGGCGGCGATCACTTTGCCCGGATCCAGCAGACGCAGGCAATTGTAATGGCCGAAGCGACAGGTGCGGTCAAAGCACGGGCTGCACTCGATACCGGTGCGCACCACTTCCACCTGTTCGGCCAGCGGCGGGGTGAAACCGGGTGAAGTCGAGCCGTACACCGCCACCAATGGACGGTTCAGCGCAGCGGCCACGTGCATCAGGCCGGAGTCGTTGGACACCACGGCATGGGCGCAGGACATCAGGTCGATGGCCTCGGCCAGCGAGGTCTCACCGGCCAGGTTGGACGACTCTTCACGGAACCCCGGAATAAGCCGGTCGCGGATCTGCTCACCGACCGGGTGATCGTTCTTGGAGCCGAACAGCCACACTTGCCAGCCTTGTCGAATCATCGCATCGGCCACAGCGGCATAGTGCTCTGCCGGCCAGCGCTTGGCTTCGCCAAACTCGGCGCCAGGGCACAGCGCCAGTACCGGACGGTCCAGTTCCAGGCCGAACTTGGCCAGGGCGGCGTCGCGGCTTTGCGCTTCGATCTGCAGGTTGGGACGCGGGTATGGCTGCGGCAGCTCGGCGCCGGGCGCGTAAGCCAGGGCCATGAAGCGCTCGATCATCAGCGGGTAGCGGGTCTTGTCCAGCTTGCGCACGTCGTTCAGCAGACCGAAGCGCATTTCACCGCGCCAGCCGGTGCGTTTTGGAATGCCGGCAAAAAAAGGCACCAGCGCCGACTTGAGCGAGTTGGGCAGCAGGATGGCCTGGTCGTACTGGCCGGCCAGGGACTTGCCGATGCGCCGCCGCGTGGCCAGTTCCAGCGCACCGTGGCCGAGCGGGAAGCTCAAGGCCTGACGCACTTCAGGCATGCGTTCGAGGATCGGCCGGCTCCACTCGGGGGCCAGCACGTCGATCACGCAGTCGGGGTGCTGCTGTTTCAGGCACTGGAACAGGGTCTGCGCCATCACCATGTCGCCAACCCAGCTGGGGCCAATGATCAGTATTCTCATGCTTAGTCCAGAAACGCTCGGGGAGGCTACAGGCTGCGGTCCAGCCTGGCCTCCCCTCTTTATATTCAGGCTATGTGGCGGACAGTGTACCACTCACATGGCCTATTCGCGGGCAAGCCCGCTCCCACAGGGATTGCACACTGCTCAGGGCCTGTGCAGTACCTGTGGGAGCGGGCTTGCCCGCGAACAAGCCAACACGGTATCAGCTTAAACCCAACTCACCCCAGATCCGCCGCACTTCACGGCGTTCATCGGCAAACTGCGCCGCATCGATCACCCCGGCCTGCTTCTGCAGGGCCTGGCGGTGCGAGGCCGAGCGGAACGCCTTGTACACTTCACGCAACAGCACCGCGTCACTGGCCGGCATCAAGTTCGCCTGCTCCAGCTCTTCCAGAATGCGGATGTTATCGGTCCATCGAAGTATGGCCGGATGGTCGTGGGACCAGGCCAAAGCGGCGTATTGCACCATAAATTCGATATCGACGATACCGCCGGCATCCTGCTTGATATCGAACGGCACGCCGGCGTCGAAGGCGTTCGCCCCCGTACCGGCAACCGTAGCCTTGGTACCGAGGTTGTCACGCATCTTGGCGCGCATTTCACTCACCTCGCTGCGCAGTTTTTCCAGGTCGCGCGCCTGGCCCAGTACCTTGGCGCGCACACCTTCGAATGCCGCCCCCACCTGCTTGCAACCCACCAGCACACGGGCCCGTACCAGCGCCTGGTGTTCCCAGGTCCAGGCTTCGTTCTGCTGGTAGCGTTCGAACGCACCCAGCGAGCTGACCAGCAGCCCCGAGGCGCCGGACGGGCGCAGGCGCATATCCACATCGTACAGTTGGCCCGAGTTGGTCTGGGTGGTCAGCAAGTGGATGATGCGCTGCCCCAGACGCGTGAAGAACTGCGCACTGTCGATAGGCTTCGCACCGTCGGTTTCCGCCTGCGGATCGCCGTCATGGATGAAGACCAGGTCCAGGTCCGAACCGTGGCCCAGTTCCAGGCCGCCCATCTTGCCGTAACCGATGATGATGAAACCCGGGTCGCACAGGCTGCCGTCGCTGCGCTTGGGTTGGCCATGACGGGCCACGGTCTGGCGCCAGGCCAGGGCCAGCACCTGGTCGAGGATGGCTTCAGCCAGCCAGGTCAGGTAGTCGCTGACTTTCATCAACGGCAGGTTGCCGCTGATTTCCGAGGCGGCCACGCGCAGGCTGTGGGCCAGCTTGAAATGGCGCAGCGCTTCCATCTGCTGCTCCAGGTCGTCCTCGGGGATGCGCGTCAGGCGCTCGCGCAGTTCGCTGGCCAGTTCTGGCGCCAAGGGCGGGCTGAACAAACGGCCCTCATTGAGCAGTTCGTCGAGCAGCAGCGGGTACAAGGCAATCTGCTCGGCAATCCACGGGCTGGCAGCGCACAGCGTCAGCAAACGGCGCAAGGCACCCGGGTTTTCGGTCAGCAGTACCAGGTAGGCAGAACGCCGCGCCACAGCCTCGACCAATGGCAGCACCCGCTCAAGCACCAGGTCGGGGTTGTCATGCTCCACCGCCTGGGCCAACAGCCGCGGGATGAATGCGTCTAGTCGCTCACGGCCGATGCGCTGCATCGAGCGCAACTGCGGGCTGGAACGCAGCCCGGCCAGGCGCCGCAAGGCTTCGGCGGGTTGCTTGAAGCCAGCCTCTTGCAATTGCCGGCCAGCGGCTTCTTCATCCTGCGCCTGCTCCCACAACGGCGACCACTCGCCACCCACCACCAGTTCGCCTTCGCCGTCTTCATCATCCGGGTCGGCAATGACCTGGCGGAAATGCCAGTCGATGCGGCCACGCCAGTACATCAACTGGTCATGGAAGCTATGCCAGTCGGCAAAGCCGAGCATGTAGGCCACTCGTGCCTGATCGGTCTCACCTTCCGGCAACATTTGCGTCTGGCGGTCGGCGATGGCCTGGATGGCGTGCTCGGTGTACCGCAGGAACTCATAGCCCTCGCGCAACTCGGCCACCACTGCTGGCGGCAGGTAGCCTTGGCCTTCGAGGGTGGCCAGCACCTTGAGCAACGGCCGCTGCTGCAGGCTGAGGTCACGCCCGCCGTGGATCAGTTGGAAGGCCTGGGCGATGAACTCCACTTCGCGAATACCACCGGCACCCAGCTTGATGTTCTCGGCCATGCCCTTGCGCCGCACTTCCTGCTGGATCAGCTGCTTCATGGTGCGCAGCGCTTCGATTGCGGAAAAGTCCAGGTAGCGGCGGTACACGAACGGGCGCAGCATCTCCTGCAACTGCGCGCCAGCCGCCTGGTCGCCGGCCACCACCCGCGCCTTGATCATCGCGTAACGTTCCCAGTCACGGCCCTGGTCCTGGTAGTACTGCTCCAGTGCATTGAAGCTGAGCACCAGGGCACCCGCCGAACCATAGGGACGCAGGCGCATGTCAACGCGGAATACAAAGCCGTCGACAGTAACCGGGTCAAGCGCCTTGATCAGCCTTTGGCCCAGGCGCGTGAAGAACTCCTGGTTGTCCAGCGAGCGCTTCACCCCTTCGGTTTCACCGCCCTCGGGGAAACCAAAGATCAGGTCGATGTCCGACGACAGGTTAAGCTCTACCGCTCCCAACTTGCCCATGCCCAGCACCACCATGTGCTGCGGCTGGCCGCTGCGGTTGCCGATGGGTGTCCCGAACTGCTGGCAATGGCGCGGGTACAGCCATTGGTAGGCTTCGTCGATGGCCGCATCGGCAAGGTCCGACAGGTCCCGGCAGGTTTCGCCAAGTTCCGCCTGACGGGTAATGTCGCGCCAGATAATGCGCAGTTGCTGGCGGTTGCGCGCGCGGCGCAGGTTGCGCGCCAGTTCGTCCTCGCTCTGTGCTGCCTGGGCCGTTGCGGCGATTTGCCCGCGCAGCTCACCGGGGGCGTAACGCCGCTCCAGCTCGCCACTGGCCAGCAGGGCGAACAGCATGGCCGGCTCGCGCTGGGCCAGGCTGAGCACGAATTCACTGGCAGCAGCCACCTGGTCGAACTGCTGCCGGTGCAGCGGGCTCCAGGCCTGCAGGTCGAGTTCGGGGTGGCCGGCCACGGCATCGCTGATGAACTGCTGGTTGCGAGTGACCAGCGGCTGCAAGGTGGCGGGCAGATCGGAGGGCAAAGGTAGGCGCATGGTCTATCCTTGATCGGCGTGAAATAGAGGGGAAAAAGCGGCCAAGGGGAAGCCGGACCACGGTTGGACTGTCGTACAAAAGTTGGAAATAGCTGAAAAAAACGAAATCTTGGCAATAAACATCAAGAACCACCCGTTCGCGACACAATGCCAACCAACATGAACGTTTTTCCTCACAAGCCAAGGTGCGACCAAACGTCGCACAAATGTAGTTTTACTACTACTCGTGTCGTGTAAAAGCATGAAATGCGAAAGCAAATGTAGTAAAACTACAACGCGCCGGAAGACACCCCGGTAATCCAAGAATTCACGACGTCTGCCCATAAGGCCAGTCGCAATCTCAGGCAATCGATTCTGGTTGCCTTTCCGCCCTGGAGCAAGCCATGCAAGACCTCGATCCAATCGAAACCCAGGAATGGCTGGATGCCCTGGAGTCGGTCCTCGACAAAGAAGGCGAAGACCGCGCTCATTACCTGATGACCCGTATGGGCGAGCTGGCCACCCGCAGTGGCTCCCAGCTGCCATATGCGATCACCACGCCATACCGCAACACCATCCCTGTCACCCACGAAGCACGCATGCCTGGCGACCTGTTCATGGAACGCCGCATTCGCTCGATGGTGCGTTGGAACGCGCTGGCCATGGTCATGCGCACCAACCTGAAAGACTCGGACCTGGGCGGACACATCTCTAGCTTCGCCTCCAGTGCCACCCTGTACGACATCGGCTTCAACTACTTCTTCCAGGCCCCTACCGAAGAACACGGCGGCGACCTGGTCTTCTTCCAGGGCCACGCATCGCCAGGCGTCTACGCCCGTGCCTTCATGGAAGGCCGTATCAGCGAAGACCAGATGAACAACTTCCGCCAGGAAGTGGACGGCAACGGCCTGTCTTCGTACCCGCACCCATGGTTGATGCCTGATTTCTGGCAGTTCCCGACCGTTTCGATGGGTCTGGGCCCGATCCAGGCGATCTACCAGGCACGCTTCATGAAGTACCTGGAAGCCCGTGGCTTCATCCCGGCCGGCAAGCAGAAGGTCTGGTGCTTCATGGGCGACGGTGAGTGCGACGAGCCGGAATCCCTGGGTGCAATCGCCCTGGCCGGCCGCGAGAAGCTGGACAACCTGATCTTCGTCATCAACTGCAACCTGCAGCGCCTCGACGGCCCGGTTCGCGGCAACGGCAAGATCATCCAGGAACTCGAAGGCGTGTTCCGTGGCGGTGGCTGGAACGTCAACAAAGTCGTCTGGGGCCGTTTCTGGGACCCACTGCTGGCCAAGGACACCAACGGTGCCCTGCAGCGCCGCATGGACGAAGTCATCGACGGCGAGTACCAGAACTACAAAGCCAAAGACGGCGCGTACGTTCGCGAGCACTTCTTCAACACCCCGGAACTCAAGGCCATGGTCGAAGACCTGTCCGACGAAGAGATCTGGAAGCTCAACCGTGGCGGTCACGACCCGTACAAGGTCTACGCGGCGTATCACCAGGCTGTGAACCACAAAGAGCAGCCGACCGTCATCCTGGCCAAGACCATCAAGGGTTACGGCACCGGTGCTGGCGAAGCCAAGAACACCGCGCACAACACCAAGAAGGTCGACGTCGACAGCCTGCGTCACTTCCGTGACCGCTTCGACATCCCGGTCAAGGATGCCGACCTGGAGAACCTGCCGTTCTTCAAGCCGGAAGAAGGTTCTGCCGAAGCCAAGTACCTGGCCGAGCGCCGTGCTGCCCTGGGCGGTTTCGTGCCACAGCGCCGTGCCAAGAGCTTCAGCGTGCCGACCCCGCCACTGGAAACGCTGAAAGCGATCCTGGACGGCTCGGGCGACCGCGAAATCTCCACCACCATGGCCTTCGTGCGTATTCTGGCGCAGCTGGTCAAGGACAAGGACATTGGCCAGCGCATCGTCCCGATCATCCCGGACGAAGCCCGTACCTTCGGTATGGAAGGCATGTTCCGTCAGTTGGGCATCTACTCGTCGGTCGGCCAGCTCTACGAGCCAGTCGATAAAGACCAGGTGATGTTCTACCGCGAAGACAAGAAGGGCCAGATCCTCGAGGAAGGCATCAACGAAGCCGGCGCCATGTCGTCGTTCATCGCTGCCGGTACCTCGTACAGCTGCCACAACCAGCCGATGCTGCCGTTCTACATCTTCTACTCGATGTTCGGTTTCCAGCGCATTGGCGACCTGGCCTGGGCCGCTGGCGACAGCCGCACCCGTGGCTTCCTGATCGGCGGTACCGCCGGCCGTACCACCCTCAACGGTGAAGGCCTGCAGCACGAAGACGGTCACAGCCACATGATGGCGGGCACCATCCCGAACTGCCGCACCTACGATCCGACCTACGGCTACGAGCTGGCGGTGATCATCCAGGACGGCATGAAGAAGATGACCGAAGAGCAGCAGGACATCTTCTACTACATCACCGTGATGAACGAATCCTACCAGCAACCAGCCATGCCGGCCGGTGTCGAGGAAGGCATCATCAAGGGCATGTACCTGCTGGAAGAGGACACCCGCGAAGCCGCACACCACGTACAACTGATGGGCTCCGGCACCATCCTGCGCGAAGTCCGCGAAGCCGCGAAGATCCTGCGTGAAGAGTTCAACGTCGGTGCCGACGTGTGGAGCGTCACCAGCTTCAACGAACTGCGCCGCGACGGCCTGGCCGTGGAACGCGCCAACCGCCTGAAGCCTGGCCAGAAGCCACAGCAGACCTACGTCGAGCAGTGCCTGAACGGTCGCAAAGGCCCGGTCATCGCCTCTACCGACTACATGAAGCTGTTCGCCGAGCAGATTCGCCAGTGGGTACCGAGCAAAGAGTTCAAAGTCCTGGGTACCGACGGTTACGGTCGCAGCGACAGCCGCAAGAAGCTGCGTCACTTCTTCGAAGTCGACCGCCACTTCGTGGTGCTGGCTGCCCTGGAAGCCCTGGCTGACCGTGGCGAGATCGAACCCAAGGTTGTTGCAGACGCTATCGTCAAGTTCGGTATCGACCCGGACAAGCGCAACCCACTGGACTGCTGAGGAGTATTTTTAAGTGAGCGAACTCATTCGCGTACCTGACATCGGCAGCGGTGAAGGTGAAATCATCGAGCTGTTCGTCAAGGTCGGTGACCGTATCGAGGCTGACCAGAGCCTGCTGACCCTGGAGTCCGACAAGGCCTCCATGGAAATCCCGGCGCCCAAGGCCGGCGTCATCAAGGAGCTGAAGGTCAAGCTGGGCGACCGCCTGAAAGAAGGCGACGAGCTGCTGGTCCTGGAAGCCGAGGGCGCCGCTGCTGCGGCCCCTGAGGCACCGGCTGCTGCCGCTCCGGCTCAGGCAGCTGCGCCGGCTCCAGCCGCCGAAGCCACCCCTGCTCCGGCCGCAGCCCCGGCTGCCGCCAGCGTGCAGGACATCCATGTGCCGGACATCGGTTCGTCGGGCAAGGCCAAGATCATCGAAGTACTGGTCAAAGTCGGCGACACCGTCGAAACCGACCAGTCGCTGATCACCCTGGAGTCCGACAAGGCCTCCATGGAAATCCCGTCGCCGGCCGCCGGCGTGGTCGAAGAAGTACTGTGCAAGCTGGAAGACGAAGTCGGCACTGGCGACCTGATCTTCAAGTTGAAAGTGGCGGGTGCCGCCCCGGCTGCCGCGCTGGCACCGGCTGCTGCTGCTCCTGCACCAGCCAAGGCTGAGGCTGCTCCGGCTGCCGCACCTGCCGCTGCCGCCCCGGCTGCTGCCCCTGCACCGGCTGCTACCGCACCGGCCGCTGGCAGCAATGCCAAGGTTCACGCAGGCCCTGCTGTTCGTCAGCTGGCCCGTGAATTCGGTGTCGAGCTGGGTGCAGTTGCTGCCACCGGCCCGCACGGTCGCATCCTGAAAGAAGACGTGCAGGTTTACGTCAAGGCCATGATGCAGAAGGCCAAGGAAGCGCCGGCAGCCGCCGGTGCGACCGGTGGCGCCGGCATCCCGCCAATCCCTGCCGTGGACTTCAGCAAGTTCGGTGAAGTGGAAGAAGTGGCCCTGACCCGCCTGATGCAGGTCGGTGCTGCCAACCTGCACCGCAGCTGGTTGAACGTACCGCACGTCACCCAGTTCGACTCTGCCGACATCACCGAGCTGGAAGCCTTCCGCGTGGCGCAGAAGGCCGTGGCCGAGAAGGCTGGGGTGAAGCTGACCGTGCTGCCACTGCTGCTCAAGGCCTGCGCCTTCCTGCTCAAGGAACTGCCGGACTTCAACAGCTCGCTGGCGCCAAGCGGCAAGGCCATCATCCGCAAGAAGTACGTGCACATCGGCTTCGCCGTGGACACCCCGGACGGCCTGCTGGTCCCTGTGATCAAGAACGTCGACCAGAAAAGCCTGCTGCAACTGGCTGCCGAAGCCGCTGCACTGGCCGAGAAGGCGCGCACCAAGAAGCTGTCGGCTGACGAGATGCAAGGCGCTTGCTTCACCATCTCCAGCCTCGGCCATATTGGCGGCACCGGCTTCACGCCGATCGTCAATGCGCCGGAAGTGGCTATCCTGGGCGTCTCCAAGGCGACCATGCAGCCAGTCTGGGATGGCAAGGCCTTCCAGCCAAAGCTGATGCTGCCGCTGTCGCTGTCCTACGATCACCGTGTGATCAACGGCGCTGCCGCCGCGCGCTTCACCAAGCGCCTGGGCGACGTGCTGGGCGATATCCGCACCATGCTGCTGTAAGGCAGCACTCTGCCCCTCCTTGCGAGGGGCAGTTCCCTTTTCGAGCTGCCACGCTCGTACCTCAACCCCGTCGATTGGCGGGGCTTTTTTTTTGCCTGGAAAAAGCTGGGAGGGCTTCGCCCTCCTTTCGCGACACAAGGCCGCTCCCACAGGCAATCGCAGTCCATTGTGGGGGCAACTGTCTTGCTCAATTTCTGAAAGCTGGCGCGATCCGTGTGGGAGCGGCCTTGTGTCGCGATGGGCCGCAAAGCGGCCCCAAAATCTCCAGCCAAACTACAGAATCGGCCACGTCAGCCGATAACCTGTCCACAGCATCAAGCATGGCCGCTTGCCAGCCCTCTGGACATGATGCAACCTTGCCAAATCCGCCGCAGCCAAAAGGCAGCGTTCCCTCTTCAAGCGAGTCTTCGATGAAAAGCCAACCCGATGCCGCCAGCCGTGTGGCGGCCGAGGTCGTGACGCAGTTACCCGTGCCCTCGCGGCTCGGCATGCTGCGTTTCGAAAGGCTCAACGAAGCCACCTGGGCCATGCTCTACCTTGACCCGGCCTGTGAGCGCCAGTTCGGCATGCAAACCGGCGAGCTGTGTGCCCTGATTGACGCGCCCTACGCTAGCCTGATGGAACCCGAAGCACGCTACCGGCTGCACGACGAAATCCAGCTGCAACTGGCCCAGCGCGGTTACTACCGCGTGCGCTACACCCTGCACACGCCGAGCACCTCGCTGCGCCTGCTGGAAGCGGGTGAGGCCTACAAGCAACACAACCGCCAGCTGTTGCGCGGCTACCTGAGCGTGCTCGATGACCAGCTGGAAGATAGCGGCGAACTAGGCGCCAGTGACCTGGAGTCACGCAACAATCGCCTGCAGCTGGCCCTGCAACTGAACCAGCGCACGCAGCAAGAACAGCTGGAGCACCTGGAGCGCGTGCGCGGCCAGCAGGACCTTATCCTGCGCCTTGCCCGCCAGCGCTATAGCGCGGGCAACTCGCTGCTTGAAGCGGCCCAGCTGATTACCCAGAGCGCCTGCGAAATCTACAAGGTCGACAGCGCCAGCATCTGGCACCTGGAAGACCAACGCCTGGAACCGATCATCGCCTGGTACCGCGACGCACAGGAGCACCGCCAGCCCGAAGCCATCGATGCCAGCCGCTTCCCCGACTACCTGGATGCGCTGCACGCTAGCCGCGCCATCGACGCTCACAACGCCGGCCACGACCCGCGTACCCGTGCTCTGGCGCAAAGCATGCGCCCGGAAAACAAGGCCATGCTCGACGCCAGCATCCGCGTCGATGGCCAGGTGATCGGCGTGTTGTGCTTGGAGCAAAGCGGCCAGCCAAGGGCCTGGCAGTCGGACGAGATTGCCTTTGCCGGCGAGCTGGCCGACCAGTTCGCCCAAGTGATCACAAACCACAAACGGCGGGCCGCGGCCAGTGCCCTGCATCTGTTCCAGCGCGCGGTCGAGCAGAGCGCCAGCGCCTTTCTGCTGGTGAACCGCGACGGCCGGGTGGAGTACGTCAACCCCAGCTTCACCGCCATCACCCAGTACAGTACCGACGAAGTGCAGGGCCGCCAGCTGGGTGAGCTGCCGGCACTGGAGAACCTCAGCGAACTGCTGTTCGACTCGCCGTCGAGCCTGGCCATGGGCAACAGTTGGCAGGGCGAGTTCAAGAGCCGGCGCAAGAACCTGGAGCCGTACTGGGGCCAGTTGTCGATTTCCAAGGTGTACGGTGACAACCGTGAGCTGACCCACTACATCGGCATCTACGAAGACGTCACCCAGACCAAGCTGGCCCAGCAACGCATCGAGCGCCTGGCTTACACCGACAACCTCACCAACCTGGGCAACCGCCCGGCGTTCATCCGCAGCCTGGACGAGCGCTTCGCCCGGGACGGCGAAAGCTCGATGTGCCTGCTGCTGGTGGACATCGACAACTTCAAGCGCATCAACGACAGCCTTGGCCACCAGACCGGCGACAAGCTGCTGATCAGCCTGGCCAGGCGTCTGCGCAACAGCCTGCACAGCGGTGGCATCCTCGCGCGCTTTGCCAGTAACGAGTTCGCCGTGCTGCTCGACGACACCAGCCTTGAAGATGGCCAAGGCGTTGCCCAGCAGTTGCTGTGCACCCTCGACAAGCCGATGTTCGTCGACAACCAGCTGATCAACGTCACCGCCTCGGTAGGCCTGGCCTGTGCACCGTTGCACGGCGTCGACCCGGCCAGCCTGATGAAGAATGCCGGCCTTGCATTGCACAAGGCCAAGGCCAACGGTAAACACCAGGTACAGGTGTTTACCGAAGTGCTCAACGCCGAAGCCAGCTACAAGCTGTTCGTCGAGAACAACCTGCGTCGTGCCCTGACCCAGAATGAGCTGGACGTGTTCTACCAGCCCAAGCTGTGCCTGCGCAGCGGTCGCCTGCTGGGCCTGGAAGCGCTGCTGCGCTGGAACCACCCCGAACGCGGCATGATCCGCCCGGACCAGTTCATCAGCGTGGCCGAGGAAACCGGCCTGATCATCCCTATCGGCAAATGGGTAGTGCGCCAGGCGTGCTGCATGAGCCAGCAACTGCGCAAGGCCGGCCTGGGCAACCTACATGTAGCCATCAACCTGTCGCCCAAACAGTTCTCCGACCCGGACCTGGTGGCGTCGATCAGCACCATCCTCAAGGAAGAAGCCCTGCCCCCGCACCTGCTGGAGCTGGAGCTGACCGAAGGCCTGCTGCTGGAAGCCAGCGAAGACACCCACCGCCAGCTGGACGAACTGAAGGCCCTGGGCCTGACCTTGGCCATGGACGACTTCGGCACCGGTTATTCGTCGCTGAGCTACCTGAAGAAGTTTCCGATCGACATCCTCAAGATCGACCGCAGCTTCATCAACGAGATCCCCGACAACCAGGACGACATGGAAATCACCTCGGCGGTGGTGGCCATGGCCCACAACCTGAAGCTGAAGGTGGTGGCCGAAGGGATCGAAACGCCGGAGCAGCTGGCGTTCCTGCGCCGTCACCGCTGCGACGTGGGCCAGGGTTACCTGTTCGACCGGCCGATTCCCGGGCGCGAGCTGGCCGAGCGGCTGAAGCGCTATCCGCGTGGCCCGGTGGCCTGACAGCTGCGTAATCCTCGGGCACTATAGAAGCCATTCGGGCCCTTTCGCGGGCACGCCCGCTCCCACAGGAACACCACAACCTTTGAAACCTGTGCTGTACCTGTGGGAGCGGGCATGCCCGCGAAGGCCCAAACCACTCCCCCACTGAATAAACACAGAGGAACGGCCATGGTCCTGCGTTCGGAAATCCTGGTGAACAAAAACGTCATGCCAACTGCGGAACAGGCCCTGCCTGGCCGCGACACGCCAATGAGCCTGCCCGAGTTCCACTACGTCTTCAAAGACACCCCGCTGCTCGGCCCGTTCTTCGAAGGCGCCATCGACTTCGCCATCTTCGGCCTGGGCTGCTTCTGGGGCGCGGAGCGCCGCTTCTGGCAGCGTGAAGGTGTGGTCAGCACCGTGGTCGGCTACGCCGGCGGCTTCACCCCGCACCCTACCTACGAAGAAGTCTGCTCGGGCCTGACCGGCCACACCGAAGTGGTGCTGGTGGTGTTCGACAAGGACAAGGTCAGCTACCGCGAACTGCTGGCGATGTTCTGGGAGCTGCACAACCCGACCCAAGGCATGCGCCAGGGCAACGACATCGGCACCCAATACCGCTCGGCCATCTACTGCACCAGCCCGGAACAGCTGGAACAGGCCAAGGCCAGCCGCGACGCCTTCCAGGCCGAGCTGAGCAAGGCCGGCTTCGGTGAAATCACCACCGAAATCGACCAGGCACCGACCGTATATTTCGCCGAGGCCTACCACCAGCAGTACCTGGCCAAGAACCCGGACGGCTACTGCGGCATCGGTGGCACCGGCGTGTGTCTGCCACCCAGCCTGCAAGGTAACTGAAGCATGAGCACGATGACCCTGTTCCACTCGCCGTTGTCGCCTTTCGTGCGCAAGGTCATGGTGGTGTTGCACGAAACCGGCCAGCTTGAGCGTGTGCAGTTGCAGCCGGTGAACATCAGCCCGGTGAGCGGCGACCCGCAGCTCAACCTGGACAACCCGATCGGCAAGATCCCGGCCCTGCGCCTGGAAGACGGCACCGTGCTGCATGACAGCCGGGTGATTTGCGAGTACCTCGACATGCAGCACGTAGGCCTGCCGCTGCTGCCGCGAGAAGGCTCGGCGCGCTGGCGGCGCATGACCTTGGTATCACAGGCCGATGCGATCATGGATGCGGCGGTGTCGAGCCGTTATGAGAGCTTCCTGCGGCCAGAAGACAAGCGCTGGGAGGGCTGGCTGCAGGCGCAGGGTGACAAGATCCGCCGGAGCCTGGCCAACCTTGAGCAGGAGCACTTGCCTGAGCTGATGTCCGGCTTCGACCTGGCGGCGATTGGCGTGGCCTGTGCGCTGGGCTATCTGGATCTGCGCCAGCCCGGGTTCGGTTGGCGCGAGCACCAGCCGGGGTTGGCGGCGTGGTATGCCGAGGTGGTCAAGCGGCCGTCGATGGTCGCTACAGCACCAGTGGCCTGACAGGGCCCCTTCGCGGGTGAACCCGCTCCTACAGGTTTCCACAGTGTTCGCTATCTGTGGTGGGCTTGTGGGAGCGGGCGTGCCCGCGAAGGCCTCACCTCGGTATCACAGGAAACAACAGCCCGATCCTGAGGGCCAACCAGCGCCCGATCTCTTTGTCCTCCCTCATGCCGCCCTCCCCACCCGTGCCCAGTCCAGCCGCCGGGTCAGCACCATGAACACCCCAAGCAGGCCGAAACACAGCAGCGACCCCATCAGCAGCGCATAGTCTTCGGCACTCAGCAGCCCGAAGAGCAGCGCGTACAACGCCGCCAAACCCGCGGCAAAACCCACCCCTCGCCCCAGGCTGCGCAACACATGGCTCAGGTAGAAGCCGATCAGCAGCACACAGGCTGAAGCCGACAGCCCATACGCCAAACCAAAACCGATGTGCTCGGACAACGACAGCAGCAGCAGATAGAAGAACGCCAGCGCCACGCCCACCAGGATGTACTGCACCGGGTGCACACTCAGGTTCTTCATTACCTCGAACAGGAAGAAACCGGCAAAGGTCAGGGCAATGAACAACAACGCATATTTGATCGCCCGCTCGCTTTTCAGGTACTGATCCACCGGGTCTATAAAACTCACGCCAAAGCTGCGCTCACTGAAATCTGCACACTGCCCGGCGTTAGCGCACTGGCGTATCGCGTCCTCAAGGTTGGTAGCGAAGAACGAGGTTTGCCAGTGGGCACTGAAGCCTTGAGCATCGATATCGCGGCGGTTGGGCAAGTAGTTGCCGACGAAGCTCGGGTGCGGCCAGTTGGCGCGCATGTCCACGCTGCTGGTACGGCCCACGGGCACCACGTGCAACTGGCCGGTACCTTGCAGCGCCAGGTCAAAGCCATAGCTGAACGCTCGCGCCTGTAGCCCGTCCAGCCCAGGCAGGCTGGCGTGCACGCCGCCACGCATCCAGTCGAGCTGGGTGCCGGCCTCGAAAGGTACTTTCTGCTCGTCAACACTCAGCTCCAGAGCACTTTCGATACCGCGGATATCACTGATGCCCACCACCAGGAACGGCGTGTCGAAGCGGTAGTCGTCTAAGTCCTTGTCGATCCCCCAATGCTCCGGGAGCTTGAAGCGGCCGCTGATACGGCCTTTGGCGTGGAACAACCGCGCCTGGTAGATGCCTCGGGCGCGCAGTTCGGTGTCCACACCCAGGTCGGCGTCGAAGGTTTCCGGCAGAAAGTACAGGTGGCCGGCGATGGTGCTGGTCTCCTGGGTACGCTCACCGTCCTTTTCGATCCAGCGGCGCTGGTACTTGCGGTAAGGCACCACCAGCAGCGGGCCGCTGAGTTGCTGATCGAAGCTGGTGCTCTGGGCGATATCGCGCAGCACGCCGTCGCGCATGGCCTGGCGTTCGTCGATCAGGCCGTTGATCAGCAGTAGTGGGATGAGCAACAGCAACATCAGCATGGCGATCATGCCGAGTTTGAAACCTAGGGTCTTGTTCATGTGGCCTCCTGTGGCAGTGGGCGCAGTGTCTGCGCCTTGCATGGAGGCTTTGTGGAGAGCGTGTGTGATTTACGTGTATTTGGGGCTGCTGTGCAGCCCCGGCTATCTCAGCTAATGCGCCGCACCGGCAGCCACAACCGCACCCGCACCCCGCCATCGACGTTGTCCACCGCCAAGGCCCCGCCATGCAGCTGCATCACCTCGGCCACGAAATTCAGCCCCAGCCCGGTGCTCTTGCGCCCGCTCCCGGGCCGCGGCAGCGAGTAGAACCGCTCGCTGACCCGCCCGATGGCATACGCCGGTATCGCTTGCCCCTGGTTGAACAAACTCAACGCTACCCGTTCGCCATCGCGCTCCAGGTCGAACAGCAGCGTGCCACCTTCCGGGGTGAAGTCCAGTGCGTTGTCGAGCAGGTTGGCCAACGCCTGGCGCATCAGGAACGGATCGCAGCGCAAACGCAAAGTGGCAGGCACCCGCTGACGTACCTGCAAACTGGCGCCTTCGATACGCGCCGCATGGGCCAGCAACAACTCATCGACCAACGCCGCCAGCGCCACCTGCTGCTCGTCCTCCAGCGCCTGCATCTGCTCGACCCTGGCCAGGTTGAGCAGCCGCTCGATCATCTGCTGCAAACGCTCGCTCTCGCGCTCGATATTGCCGGCAAAGCGTGCCCGCTGATCAGCGGGCATATCCTCGCCCTGCAACAGCTCGGAAGCACCACGGATGGCCGCCAGCGGGCTTTTCAGCTCGTGAGTCAGGGTGTGCACGTAGCGCTCGACATAGGCCTTGCCTTCCAGCTGGGTGCGCATGCGCTCCACTGCCTGTGCCAGGTTCGCCAGCTCGCCGCCCTTGTAATGCGGAAGCTCCGCACGCTCACCTTCGCTGACCGCCTGCGCATAACCTGCCAACTTGCGCAGTGAGCGCGCAAGCCACCACGACAGAGCCGCGCCGATCAGCAAGCCCAGGCCGATCAGGCCCAGCCCCAGGGTGAGCAGGCGCCGCTCGGAGCGGTCAATGTAGGGTTGCAATGAGCTATTGGGCTTGGCGACAGTGACAACGCCGATGATCTTGCCGTCGTCGATGATCGGTGCGCCAACGTGCATCACCGAGGTGCTTTCATCGTTGGGATCGCTGCGGGTGGAGCGGGCGCCATATTGGCCACGCAGGGTCAGCAGCACGTCATTCCACTGCGAGTAATCCTTGCCCAGGGCCTCGCCACTGGAGTCCAGCAACACGATGCCCTTGGCGTCAGTGACGTAGATGCGGTGGCTGACCTGGTTCTTGGCCAGCCCCCAGATCTGTGCGCCCGGGCTGCGCGAGCCGTAGGCCTTGAGCACCTCGGGCAGGCGGCCCTGGTTCAGGGTGCCGGCCTTGACCTCATCCCGCAGGATTTCTGCCAGCAGGTTGGCAGTGTCTACCAATGTTTCTTCAGAGGATTGGCGTACCACCGGGCGAATCTGTTCGCGTACGGTATTGAGCAAGAAGTAACCGGCCAAGCCGACGAACAGGAAGTACACCAGGAAGATGCGAATGCCCAAGCGCATCAGGCGTGGTCCGGGCTATAGCTGTAACCGAGGCCGCGATGGGTCTGGATCGGCTCGGCATCACCCGCTACCTGGCGCAGCTTGGCGCGCAGGCTCTTGATATGGCTGTCGATGGTGCGCTCATAGCCCACGTCGGAGGCCACGCCCAAAGCGTCGAGCAGCTGTTCGCGGCTGAACACCCGCTGCGGTTGTTCGAGCAGGCATTGCAGCAGGCGGAACTCATGCCGGGTCAGCGTGAGCGGCTGGCTGCGGTAGGTGATCTGCATGCGCAGGGTGTCGAGCTGGAACAAGGAGGTTCCGCCGGCAGCCTCGGCCCTCGGGGCCATGCGTTTGAGGATCGCCCGAACGCGCG
This sequence comes from Pseudomonas sp. VEM90, assembly GCF_054611535.1. Taxonomy (NCBI): domain Bacteria; kingdom Pseudomonadati; phylum Pseudomonadota; class Gammaproteobacteria; order Pseudomonadales; family Pseudomonadaceae; genus Pseudomonas; species Pseudomonas sp. VEM90. Next base: position 109,978 of record NZ_JBTRAR010000020.1, read on the forward strand.
CTGCCACTTCACGAGGGCTGAAAGGTTTTACCACGTAGTCATCGGCGCCGATTTCCAGGCCTACTACGCGGTCGATTTCACCGTCCCGGGCGCTGAGAAACATCACCGGCACCTCGGTGAACCGGCGCAGCTGGCGACAGGTTTCGAAGCCACTGATGTCGGGCAGGCCGATGTCGAGGATGACCAGGTCGGCCGGGCGCTGGCGCTGCTGGTCGAGGGCGGCACTGCCCAGGGTTACCCACTCGGTGCTGTGACCGTCGGCCTGCAGGGCGTAGACCAGGGTGTCGGCGATGGCGGCTTCGTCTTCGACGATGAGGATATGGGGCATGGCGTCCGGCCTTGCGATTTTGAAGGTTGGCACATCTCAGTGTAGGAGCGGGCTTGCCCGCGAACACCGGCGAAGCCGGTGCCTGACACCACATTATGTGTGTTCGCGGGCAAGCCCGCTCCTACATTGTATGGCGCACGCTTCAAATCAACAGCCTGGCTTGCCAGCAGTGAACTTCTTCGCCGGGTTTACCGCCGCCTTGAACTCGCGCAGCGCCTTGGAACCCACCAGCAGCGGGTAGTTGAAGTTGCTGCGGTCCACCAGATTCACCTCGACGGTGCGCTTCACATCCCCCAGGCACAACGCCAGGTCGACCACCGGGCGCTTGGAGACCTCTGGCGCATCCCCTTCGTCCTCTTCATCGGCACGGCCCTTGATCTTGCTGATGCGCGAGACCTTGTGCTCATACACCTTGCCGTCCGAGTCCTTGGTCGCCAGGCGGAAGCGCACCCACTCGTCCCCATCGCGGGTGAACAGCTCGATATCCTTGGCCGACAGCGACGCGGTGAAGGCGCCCGTGTCCATCTTGGCTTTCAGGGTTTCACCCAGCTCGGGCAGGGCGATGTTCTCGTAACGGCCGTAGAGGGTGGGCTCGGCGGCCATTACCGGCAGCGCCAACATCGACAACAGGGCTAGCAGTGGTTTCACAGGCAGGCTTCCTTGAAAAGGGTCAGTGCTTAGACTGCACTGGCAAGATAGGTTCGCTTTCACAAGACTAAACAACATAACGTGAAACATTTGTTCGCGCCGCCGGGCATTGGACATTTGGCGTAGACGACCGCCCTGCTTATCATTGCCAACCGTTTATCTCCCACAACAAGAGTCTCTTTATGCGTCGCCTGCTGACCGGCATTCTCACTACCACCCTGCTGCTGCTCAATACTGTGGTATTGATCTGCCCGCTGCTGGTCTTCGCCCTGCTCAAGCTGGTGTTGCCAGGCCGTGGCCGCGACTACGCGTCGTGGGCGGTGATGTGGGTGGCCGAAACCTGGTCGGAAATCGACAAAGCCATCTTCGCCCTGTGCATCCCTACCCAGTGGGACATCCGTGGCGTGGAAAACCTGCGCAAGGACACCTCGTACCTGGCCGTGAGTAACCACCAGACCTGGGTCGACATCCCGGCGTTGATCGAAAGCCTCAACCGCCGTACACCGTTCTTCAAGTTCTTCCTGAAAAAGGAACTGATCTGGGTACCGTTGCTGGGCCTGGCCTGGTGGGGGCTGGATTACCCGTTCATGAAGCGCTACAGCAAGGCGTTTCTGGAAAAGCACCCGGAGCTCAAGGGCAAGGACCTGGAAATCACCAAGGCGGCCTGCGAGCTGTTCAAGCGCCAGCCGGTGACCGTGGTCAATTACCTGGAGGGCACCCGGTTTACCGAAGCCAAGCGCCAGGAGCAGCAGTCGCCGTATCGCTACCTGCTCAAGCCCAAGGCGGGTGGTGTGGCGTTTGTGCTCGCGGCATTGGGCGAGCAGCTGGATGCCCTGCTGGATGTGACCATCGTGTACCCCGGTAATAAGGCGCCGGGGTTCTGGGACTTGCTCAATGGCAGCATCAGCCGGGTGATTATCGACATTCAGGTGCGGGAACTGGACCCTGCGTTGTGGGCGGGGGATTACGAGAATGATCCCGAGTTTCGTCAGGCGGTGCAGGCTTGGGTGAACCAGCTGTGGGTGGCGAAGGACCAGCGGATCGAGCAGCTGCGGGCGGAGATGGGCTGAGACCTCTGCCGCCTGAGCTGGCCTCTTCGCGGGTAAACCCGCTCCTACGCGGATTACCACATCCCCAAGGATAGGCTCTACCTGTGTAGGAGCGGGTTTACCCGCGAAGAGGCCGAAGCAGGCAGCCGGTTGACATCAGCACGGTTACATTGCGCCCCCTGATAATTCTGCTAGTTGTGCGCGGCCTCGCAAAGACGAAGACTTGAGCAGCATGTCTCTTGCGAGCCGCTCTCAAGTGAAAATCACCGCCCTGGTCTACAGCCCTTACGGGCACATCGGCAGCCAAGCAGGTAGAGCCACGATAATAGGCTTCAAGGATGAACTATTTGATCCGCTCCTTGGCACCTATGCATTGGGGCGAGGATACCGAAGCTATAGTCCAGCCTTGATGCGCTTCCTCAAGCCCGATGATCTCAGCCCGTTCAGTGACGGTGGCTATAACGCCTACGCATACTGTGCCTGTGACCCCATCAATTACCGTGATGATACAGGGCAACAGCGGGAATTCGCCAATTTACAAAAATTTTGGGAGCAAAAGTCTAACCCGAAACCTCAACGAACAGCACCGCTGACAAAAATGCCTGCGGCGCAGGCAATAGAGCCTCCTCTGTTGAACGCCAGGCACTCCGCTTCACACCATTTGGCGAAAAAGAAGACTGTTGCCTTTAACAAAGACATAACGATCAAGACGTACCCGAAAGAACAGGTCACTTACAAAAGCCGCCTTCTCGAAGAAAGGCGATCGTTAGCCATCTATATAAAAAATCTCACTAAACGCGCAGCGCAAAAACAGCGAGAGTACACCGAACTTTCGGAACCTTCTTCGAAAGCCTTCGCCAAAAGCCAAGGGATCAGTGACCAACGATATCGTACAGAAATGGAATCACGCGAAGTCTGGCTGACTGAAGCACAATATCGAATCAGAGCCCTGGAAGTGACGCTCAAGAGCTTCGATGTATGACGTCTGGCCTTGTGATAATCTCAAACCGATGGCGTGCTCACTGGCGCCGGCGTGGTCCACAGGCTACCCAAGTTCTGCAGCAACGACCCGGCGATGCCCTGCTGGCCGAGGTACTGCAGGATCAGTGGGGCGAACTGGCCGATCATTCCAGTGTCCATGCCCAGTGCCTTGAACGCATTGTCCAGGTCATTACGGTTCTCCACGTCGTTGCCCAACGCGTTGCTCAATGCCGACTGGCTTTCGCTGTTCTTGCCCAGCAAATCGCCCAGCCCGCTCAACCCACCCAGCATATTGGCACCGGACAACAGGTCCAGACCCGGCACGGCCTTGGTCAATTGGCCATAGTCCTCACTGCTAAGGTTGTTGCGCGCCAACCCCAACATCGCCCCTGCGCCGCCCACGGCCTGTTCGGGGGTGATATTCAATTCGCTGCCCAAGGTGTTGAGCAGATTGGCCTGCGCCTCGGGGGCCTGCACCTGGCCTTGCTGTTGCGGGTTCTGCATGGCGGACACGGCATTGGCGGCGTCGCTGAGGTTGAAGGCGAACACCGGGCTGGCGGCCAGGGTCATCAGGGTTGCCAAGGTGAGTGCTTTCATCGGAAGGGACCTCGTCGGCCGGGATGGCCTGGAAAACGAAGGGTTTGACTGGAAATCTGAGGGATTGTTCCGGGCCCCAGCAGGCGCACACCTGATATTTCTGCCAGTAGTCAATTGCTCAAGACACTCCAGATAATCGTAGTGCCCACGCCATCCATTTCCGGGGCCAACTGCAGACAACGGGAGCACGTCGGTGAAAAACAGTCCTGATACCCCCAAATATTTCTACCAGACCAACAAACTGACCACTGTCATTGGAAACGATCAGAAGCGTTCAATCCTGCGGATTGGAACGCTCCCTCTTGCTGAATCCGCTGGCAAAGAAGCAAGAAGCTCCCAGCTTCTCGCAACGGATGAGATGGACTCAGTGCTTGTCGTGAGCACGCCTGACGGAAAGCAAAACAATCACAACTATACCCCCTTTGGATACAACGACAAACTGCCATCAGGATCCACAGCGTTGGGATTCAACGGCGAGTTCATATTGGAAAACATGCACCTTTATCTTCTAGGCCAGGGACACCGTGGCTTTAGCACCGAGATGAGACGGTTCATCGGACCGGACAACGCTGAAAGCCCATTCGCCCGAGGCGGGGTCAATGCTTTCGCGTACTGTGTGAATGACCCAGTCAATCGGAAAGACGAAACGGGGATGTGGAGCCTTCTCAAGCCTAGAACGTGGTTTCGTAGTAACCAAAAAAAAGTTGAGCAGCGCCTGAAAAGCATAGAGGTTATTAATGCAGAACTTGAAAAGCAAACCGCCGAGCTCACTAGTTTAGTCAAGAAAAGAAAATACGAAGGAAAAACAGTCGAGAAACAAATTAAGGCCACTGCAAAAACCGTAAAAAAAATGCTTAAAAGCAGCAAAAGAAAGGCACACGGCATAAATAAATACGTAGAAAGTGAAGATCATGCATACATTTACTCCGAACATTACTACGCCGAAAAAGCTATAACAAATTCAGAACCTGATTCTTACCTCCCAACGAGCGGGCACACCGATAGTGGAAACATGTTCTACGCGCAAAAAAAACATGACGATCCTAATGACGACAGAAACTACCAATTCGGGGTAACCGACGCAAACAATGAGACGCGCCGGCCACAATCGAAGTAATTAACTGTCTGTATGAAAATGACTGTGCAGTGGCCCTTCGCTCCAGGGCCACTCACCAGGCTTCGGAACTGATGAGGTATGTGCGGGCGGCGCTCGATTTCAAAAGCGATGAAAGGCTTATGACAAGCACCTCCAGCCGAGATGCCTTATCAGAATGGACAAAAAAAAAAAGCCCCTCGATGCGAGGGGCTCTTTTTACTCGACGCTGATTACGCCGCACCCCACATTTTGTGCGGGTCGATAACGAATTTCTTCGGCACACCCGCATCAAACTCGCCATACCCTTCCGGCGCCTGATCCAGGTTGATCACCTGCACCCCCACCACTTCAGCAATGTTGATCCGATCCCACATCATCGCCTGCATCAGCTGGCGGTTGTAATGCTTGGTCGCTATCTGGCCGGTGTGGGAGCTGTGCAATTTGCTCCGGCTCAGGCCGAAGCGGATGCTCAGCGCGCGAATTTTGCTAAGACTTTCAGGTTTTTACATCGGGCGATCGCTGCGAAATCAGCGACCAGTTTTGACAGGCTGCCTTGGTATGAATCACAAGGCTTCGCCTTCTTGGCAGCTGTGCATGGGGCACTTCGTGTGCGCCGGGTTTTGGTTCACCTACCGATCTAAGACTGTTATTTCTGCCAGTATCCAAACTCCTGTGGCAGTTCAGAATGGGTTGCAAGCCGCGTTCATTCATCCAGCACGGTAGGGATTCGAATCATGAGCAAAGCATCGAACAGTTCCCTTTTCTTCTATTACGACAACAAGCTCGTAACCGTGAAACACGGGGACCAGCATCGCGCCATCTTGCGAAATGCAGAAAAACCGCTGGCAGAGCTGAGCACAGGCGACACCCAAACCTGCGGCTTGCTGGCCACCGATGACAAAGGCTCGGTGCTGTCGGTGCAACAAGCCGATGAAGACGAGCAGCACACTTATTCGGCGTATGGACACGATCCAGGATTACCTTCCTCGCGTACGCAGCTGGGCTTCAATGGCGAGGTTTTGCTTGCGGCGCCGAACAGCTATCTGCTGGGCAACGGCTATCGGGCCTACCACCCAGCCTTGAGGCGGTTTGGTTCCCCTGACAGCTGGAGCCCCTTTGAAGGTGGTGGCGTAAACGCTTATGCCTATTGCAGCGGGGATCCGATCAACCGCATCGACCCAAGCGGACATGTAGTGGCGCTTGTTCAACCTGCTAGCCAGCAGCTACTCATCCCTAAGCCTAAGCTACCCGCACACGTCTTCACCACGCAAAAGTCGCCCATCGTACGGCGTTATGAGGTCGAACACTATGAAACCGCAAGCAATACCGTCATCCAGACTGTGGGAACACAGCGCAACAGCAAAACCATGGCCGTCACCTCGACGCGCCGAACGTTGCGCACAACCGAGCTTATTGAGGTAGTTGCTGATCCGCACAAGGGACCAGCAACGGTGCATGTCACTCGTACCAGCCTCGATAGCTATCTGGAGGCCAGCAGGGAATTGCATGCCGCCGAAGCGGCGAACGCGCTCGGGGATCCAACGTTCGCAGCGAGCCCGGCTATTATCAACAATCTGCAAAACCGTCGCGAGGGGCTGGTAATGATAGGTGAGTGGTTGGCCCGCAGGGCGGCAGATCCGTCCGACCTGACTGCTTACGATAAAGGCACGTTTCGGGTGAGCAGTGGGGCATCGGCAGTGCGCCGCTAGCCCCACAGCCCCAAAAAAACGCCCCTCTCAGCGAGGGGCATCATGGGCTGCGATCAAGCCGCGCCCCACATCTTGTGCGGGTCGATCACAAACTTCTTAGGCACACCCGCATCAAACTCGCCATACCCTTCCGGCGCCTGATCCAGGTTGATCACCTGCACCCCCACCACTTCAGCAATGTTGATGCGGTCCCACATGATCGCCTGCATCAGCTGGCGGTTGTATTTCATGGTCGGGGTCTGGCCGGTGTGGAAGCTGTGCGATTTCGCCCAGCCCAGGCCGAAGCGGATGCTCAGCGCGCCGATCTTGGCAGCGGCATCGACTGCGCCCGGGTCCTCGGTCACGTACAGGCCCGGGATACCGATGTTGCCGGCTACGCGGGTCACTTGCATCAGCGAGTTCAGCACGGTGGCCGGAGCCTCGTGCTTGGCACCTTCGTGGCCATGGCCACGGGCCTCGAAGCCGACCGCGTCGACGGCGCAGTCCACTTCCGGCTCGCCGAGGATGTCGACGATCTGCTCGTGCAGCGGGGTGTCCTTGGACAGGTCGACCACTTCGAAGCCTTGCGACTTGGCATGGGCCAGACGGGCCGGGTTGAGGTCACCGACGATCACGCAGGCGGCGCCCAGCAGGCGCGCCGAGGCCGCGGCGGCCAGGCCGACCGGGCCGGCACCGGCAACGTAGACAGTGCTGCCTGGGCCTACGCCAGCAGTCACGGCACCGTGGTAGCCGGTGGGCAGGATATCGGACAGGCAGGTCAGGTCACGGATCTTTTCCATGGCCTTGTCACGCTCAGGCAGCTTCAGCAGGTTGAAGTCAGCGTACGGCACCAGCACGTATTCGGCCTGGCCGCCGGTCCAGTCGCCCATGTCGACGTAGCCGTAGGCACCGCCGGCGCGGGCCGGGTTTACAGTGAGGCAGACACCGGTGTGCATCTCTTTGCAGGAGCGGCAGCGACCGCAGGCGACGTTGAACGGGACCGATACCAGGTCGCCGATCTGCATGCGCTCGACGTCGCGGCCCTTCTCGACGATTTCACCGGTGATTTCGTGGCCCAGGACCAGGCCGACCTGGGCAGTGGTGCGGCCACGGACCATGTGCTGGTCAGAACCGCAGATGTTGGTGGAGACCACCTTCAGGATGACGCCGTGTTCGATTTTCTTGCCGCGCGGGTCCTGCATTTTCGGGTAGTCGATGTGTTGCACTTCGACCTTGCCGGCGCCGAGATATACCACTCCACGATTGCCAGACATTGCTTGTACCTCGCTTGATTATTATTTATGCAGCGTTGGTTGAAGCGCCGCCATCCGTGGGCGGCATGTACTACTGGAATGCAGGGAATTGTGGGCCGGATGGGGCCGGACGCACTGACTGGAAACGACAGGGAGATGCCTTTTAGCGGCAGGGTTGTCGTTGGGAAATATGGGCGGACAGAGGGGCGGCCGGCGCGGGCCTCTTCGCGGCTAAAGCCGCTCCCACGGGGACCGCACCAACCCAAGGGCTGTGCTGTACCTGTAGGAGCGGCTTTAGCCGCGAAGAGGCCGGTACCGGTTATTACAGAACGACAGTCCGGTTGGCGTTGAGGAACACCCGCCGCTCGATGTGATAACCCACCGCCCGCGCCAGGGTCAGGCATTCAATATCCCGGCCTTTGGCAATCAGGTCTTCGGGATAGTGACTGTGATCCACCACCTCGACGCCCTGGGCAATGATCGGCCCTTCGTCCAGGTCGTTGTTGATGTAATGCGCCGTGGCACCGACCATTTTCACGCCCTTGTTGTACGCCTGGTGGTAAGGCTTGGCGCCTTTGAAACCCGGCAACAGCGAGTGGTGAATATTGATCGCCCAGCCATCCAGACGGCGGCACAGCTCAGGCGACAGTACCTGCATATAGCGCGCGAGGATCACCAGCTCGGCGCCGGTTTCCTCGATCACCTGCAGCACCTTGCGTTCTTGCCCAGGCTTGTCCTTGGGGTCGAGGGCGAAGTGGTAGTAAGGGATCTTGTGCCACTGCGCCAGCGGTTCGAGGTCCGGGTGGTTCGACACCACGGCCACCACATCCATACCCAGTTGGCCAATGCGCTGGCGATACAGCAGATCATTCAAGCAATGGTCAGCCTTGGATACCATGATCACCACCTTGGGGCGGTGGTTGGGTGCGGTCAGCTCGAAAGCCATGCCGAACGCTTCGCTGCGCTCGGCGAGGCCGGCCCGGAAGCCCGCCTCGTCGAAATCGTCCGGCTGACGGAACTCGACGCGAATGAAGAAGCGTCCCGACTGCCGGTCATCGAAGGAGTGGTGCTCCGTCACGTAGCAGCGCTGCTCGAAGAGGTAACGCGTCACCACGTCGACGGTACCGAGCATGCTCGGGCAGTCGGCGGTGAGAATCCAGGTATCCGGTGCCCGACTCATGTTCTGGTCTCCTTAAGCTTCGATGCTCAAGCCGTATTCGGCAGAAGCGTCCTGCAGCCACAGCCACCAGTAGTCGGCAAAGCTGCGGCGAATCACCAGCTCCCAGGTGTCTTCTGCAGTGCGGCGGATCACCAGTTGCGACTTGGCGAACACGGTGCCCACAGCCTTGCCCACCGGGAAGTTGTTCGGGTGAACATCATAGCTGGTGGACTTCATCAGCACGTCGCGCACGTTCGGGCCGCGCAGTTCCAGCAGGCTTTGCCCGCCACTGACATTGACGACCTGAATGTGCTGGCCTTCAAGGGCCGCGCGCAGCTTTTGCTCGACTGCCAGCTCCTGACCGCCGGGTACGATCAGCAACCACTCGTCGGGGCCGACCCATTGCAGCGACATATCCTTGTTGGCGACCACGGTCAGCGCCACGGGCAGCTCCAGGCCAAGGGCCTTGTGCACGCCGGCGGCGAATTCCGGGTTGTGGCCATCACCGCGCAGGGTGAGGTGGCCGAGGAACTTGCGTTCACGCAGGGTCACGCCTGCGTTCTTGCGGCCTTTGCCTACCAGGCTGGCCAGGTCGGCATGGTGCAGTGGCGACTGGGCTTTGGCCTCGGCGCCGGGGTTTTGCTGGAAGACGTTGATAGCGCTCATTTCTTACCTGCCTTGAATTCTGGATTCGACCACGATGCCTGCGGGAGACGGCCATCCTGTGGGAGCGGGCATGCCCGCGAATGCGATGTTGAATTCACCGCCCTCTTCGCGGGCACGCCCGCTCCCACAGAGACCTCATTCCACGCCTGGCACCGGTTGGACCGGGGGCCTTAGACGTTCTGCCGCTCACCCTTCGGATCGAAGAACACCGAAGACACGATTTCCGCCTCGATCACGCTGCCATCCGCCTGCGGCGAGTAGACACGCTCGCCCATGCGCTTGAGGCCGCCTTTGACCACACCCATGGCGAACGAGTAGCCCAGGGAGTTGGACGCATAGCTGGAGGTGACGTGGCCGACCATGTCCATCGGGATTGGCTGTTTCGGGTCGAACACCAGTTGGGCGCCTTCCGGCAGCCACTTGGTCGGGTCGACCGGCTTCAGGCCCACCAGCTGCTTGCGGTTCTCACGTACGCAGTCTTCGCGGTTCATGCCACGCAGGCCGATCCACGAGAACGGCTTGTTGCGGCCAACGCACCAGCTCATGTTCAGGTCGTCCGGGTTCATCGAACCATCGGTGTCCTGGCCCACGATGATGAAGCCCTTCTCTGCACGCAGTACGTGCATGGTTTCGGTGCCGTACGGGGTCAGGTTGTACTTCTTGCCGGCCTCGATGATCTGTTCCAGCACGCCCATCGCGTAGTTGGCCTGCACGTTCACTTCGTACGACAGCTCGCCGGTGAACGAGATACGGAACACACGGGCCGGCACGCCACCGACGTTGCCTTCCTTCCAGGTCATGAACGGGAAGGCTTCCTTGTCCATGTCGATGTCGGTCAGCTCGCTCAGCAGCTTGCGGCTGTTAGGGCCGGACAGGGTCATGGTGGCCCAGTGGTCGGTGACCGAAGTGAAGTACACCTTCAGCTCTGGCCATTCGGTCTGGTGATACAGCTCCATCCACTGCAGCACGCGGGCAGCGCCGCCGGTGGTGGTGGTCATGATGAAGTGGTTGTCGCCGACGCAGGCGGTTACGCCGTCGTCGAAGACCATGCCGTCTTCCTTGCACATCAGGCCGTAGCGGGCCTTGCCCACGTCGAGCTTGGTCCAGGCGTTGGTGTAGATGCGGTTGAGGAACTCGCGCGCGTCCGGGCCCTGGATGTCGATCTTGCCCAGGGTCGAGGCGTCCAGCAGGCCCACGCTGTCGCGCACGGCCTTGCATTCGCGAGTCACGGCAGCATGGATGTCTTCACCGGCTTTCGGGAAGTACCACGGGCGCTTCCACTGGCCGACGTCTTCGAACTCGGCGCCGTTCTTCACGTGCCAGGCATGCAGGGCAGTGAAGCGCACGGGCTCGAACAGGTGACCACAGTGACGGCCCGCTACCGCGCCGAACGTCACCGGCGTGTAGTTGGGGCGGAACATGGTGGTACCCATTTCCGGGATGGTGATGCCGATCGAACGGGCGGCGATGGCCAGGCCGTTGATGTTGCCCAGTTTGCCCTGGTCGGTACCGAAGCCCAGCGCGGTGTAGCGCTTGACGTGCTCGACCGACTCGAAGCCTTCACGGGTGGCCAGTTCGATACCGGCCGCGGTCACGTCGTTCTGCTGGTCGACGAACTGCTTCGGCCCCTTGGTGCCTTTATCGTGCGGCACCAGGAACAGTGCCACAGTGGCCTCTTCCTTGCGCGCCACGGTTTTTGGCAGGGTGCCGACAGTGGCCTTGAAACCAGCCTCGGTGGCTGCGCGAACGCCGCCTTCAAAGCCATCGGCAATCACATCGCCCAAGGCATACACGCCGTTGATACCACCGACGCACTCACGCTTCTGCGGCGCATCGCCCGGCACGAAGCCAAGGATATCGTCACGCCATACCGGGCGACCGCCCAGGTGCGAAGCCAGGTGCACGATCGGGCTGTAACCGCCCGAGGACGCGATCAGGTCGCACTCAAGGACTTCGCCTGGGCTGGTGACTTTGTGCGCCTGCACATCGATGGCCGCCACACGGGCACCAGTGACGTGCTTGCTGCCTTTGGCCTCGACCACGGCGCTGGAGGTGAGGATGCGAATGCCTTTGGCACGCGCTTCTTCAACCAGCGAACCACGTGGGTTGTGGCGGGCGTCGGCGATGGCGACCACTTGCAGGCCTGCGTCGTGCCAGTCCAGCGCGGCGCGATAGGCGTGGTCGTTGTTGGTCGACAGTACCAGCTTGCGACCCGGGGCCACGCCATAGCGGCGAACATAGGTGGAAACAGCACCGGCCAGCATGTTGCCCGGCACGTCGTTGTTGCCGTACACCAGCGGGCGCTCGTGGGCGCCGGCAGCCAGTACCACGCGCTTGGCGCGAACGCGGTGTACGCGGTGGCGAACCTGACCGATCGGGGCGCGATCGCCGAGGTGGTCGGTGAGGCGCTCGTGAATGGTCAGGAAGTTATGGTCGTGGTAGCCGTTGACCGTGGCACGTGGCAGCAGGGTCACTTCCGGCAGGCTTTCCAGCTCTTTGACCACGGCGTTGACCCAGTCGGCGGCAGGCTTGCCGTCGAGGGTTTCGCGGGTGTCGAGCAGGCTGCCGCCGAACTCTTCCTGCTCATCAGCCAGGATCACGCGGGCACCGCTGCGCGCAGCGGCCAATGCCGCAGCCAGGCCAGCAGGGCCGGCGCCGACGATCAGCACGTCGCAGTGCCGGCTCATGTAGTCGTAGCTGTCAGGGTCGTTCTGCAGCGGCGCACGGCCCAGACCGGCGGCTTTACGGATGTACTTCTCGTAAGTCATCCAGAACGATTTGGGGTACATGAAGGTTTTGTAGTAGAAGCCCGGCGGCATCATGCTGCCGCCAACCTTGCCGAGGATGCCCATGACGTCGTTGTTGACGTTCGGCCAGCCGTTGGTGCTGGTGGCGACAAGACCTGCGTACAGCGCCTGCTGGGTGGCGCGCACGTTGGGGATCTGGGTAGCTTCGCTGGAGCCGATCTGCAGGATGGCGTTCGGCTCTTCGGTACCGGCGGCGATGATGCCGCGCGGGCGCGAGTACTTGAAGCTACGGCCGACGATGTCGACGCCGTTGGCCAGCAACGCGGCGGCCAGGCTGTCACCGGCATAACCTTGGTAGGTTTTGCCGTTGAAGGTGAAGTTCAGGACCTTGCTGCGGTCGATACGGCCGCCGCTGGCGAGGCGATAGGTCTGGCTCATACTTTTTCCCCTTGGCCTTTGACGGTCGACGCTGCGCCGGTGGCTTTGCCGTTGGCGGTCACTTGCGGCTTCTCGCCAATCTTGTAGGTTTCCAGAATTTCGTAGGTCACGGTGTCACGGGTGACGTTGAAGTACTGGCGGCAGCCGGCAACGTGGTCCCACAGTTCATGGTGAATACCGCGTGGGTTGTCACGGTAGAACATGTAGGTACCCCACTCCTCGTCGGAGCAGGCGTTAGGGTCCAGCGGGCGGGCGATGTGCGCCTGGCCAGAGGCGTGGAACTCTTCTTCGGAGCGCAGCTCGCCGCAGTGGGGACAGAAAATATGCAACATGACGGTGTCTCCGGTTAGTGGGCGACGGCGGCAGCGCCGTGTTCGTCGATCAGTGCGCCGTTGTAGAAACGGTCCATGGAGAACGGCGCGGCCAGTGGGTGCATTTCGCCCTTGGCCAGGCTCGCGGCGAAGACGTTGCCCGAACCGGGGGTCGCCTTGAAGCCGCCAGTACCCCAACCGCAGTTGAAGAACATGTTCTTGACCGGGGTTTTGGTGATGATCGGGCAAGCGTCCGGCGAGGTGTCTACGATGCCGCCCCACTGGCGGTTCATGCGAACACGCGAAAGGTTGGGGAACATCTCGACGATGGCCTGCAGGGTGTGCTCGATCACCGGGTACGAACCGCGCTGGCCGTAGCCGACCCAGCCGTCGATACCGGCACCGATCACCAGGTCGCCCTTGTCGGACTGGCTGATGTAGCCGTGTACGGCGTTGGACATGATCACGCTGTCGATGATCGGCTTGATCGGTTCGGATACCAGCGCTTGCAGCGGGTGCGATTCCAGCGGCAGGCGGAAGCCGGCCAGCTTGGCCATGTGCCCCGAGTTACCGGCGGTGACCACGCCGACGCGCTTGGCGCCGATGAAGCCCTTGTTGGTTTCCACACCGATGACCGCGCCGTTTTCCTTGCGGAAGCCGATCACTTCGGTTTGCTGGATCAGATCGACGCCCAGGGCGTCGGCAGCGCGGGCGAAGCCCCAGGCCACGGCATCGTGACGGGCAACGCCGCCACGGCGCTGTACGGTGGCACCGAGGATCGGGTAGCGGGTGTTCTTGGAGCAGTCCAGGTACGGGATTTCGGCCGCAACCTGAGCAGTGTTCAGCAGCTCGCCATCCACGCCGTTGAGGCGGTTGGCACTGACCCGACGCTCGGAGTCACGCATGTCCTGCAGGGTGTGGCACAGGTTGTAAACACCGCGCTGGGAGAACATCACGTTGTAGTTGAGGTCCTGGGACAGGCCCTCCCACAGCTTCATGGCGTGCTCGTACAGGTGCGCCGACTCGTCCCACAGGTAGTTGGAACGCACGATGGTGGTGTTACGGGCGGTGTTGCCGCCGCCCAGGTAGCCCTTCTCGATCACGGCAACGTTGGTGATGCCGTGCTCTTTGGCCAGGTAGTAGGCCGTGGCCAGGCCATGGCCGCCACCGCCGACGATGACTACGTCGTAAACCTTTTTAGGGGTTGGCGTGCGCCACATCCGCTGCCAGTTTTCGTGGTGGCTGAGGGAGTGCTTGAAAAGGCCGAAGCCCGAGTAACGTTGCATGGTGTGTGACTCCACTCAGCGGTAGACAGGGAAATCTGCGCACAGGGCCGCGACGTTCTTCGCCACATCGGCTTCGACGTCTGCGTCACCGAGGTTGTCGAGGATGTCGCAAATCCAGCCAGCCAATGCCACACACTGAGCGACCTTGAAGCCGCGGGTGGTGACGGCCGGGGTGCCAATACGCAGGCCCGAAGTGACGAACGGCGACTGCGGGTCGTTCGGCACGGCGTTCTTGTTGACGGTGATATGCGCACGACCCAGGGCGGCGTCGGCGTCTTTGCCAGTCAGGCCCTGACGGATCAGGCTGACCAGGAACAGGTGGTTGTCGGTACCACCGGAAACCACATCGTAGCCACGGTCGATGAACACCTTGGCCATGGCCTGGGCGTTTTCGATCACTTGCTGCTGGTAGGCCTTGAATTCAGGCTCCAGCGCTTCCTTGAAGCACACCGCCTTGGCAGCGATCACGTGCATCAGCGGGCCACCCTGGGCGCCCGGGAATACAGCGGCGTTCAGCTTTTTCTCGATCTCTTCGTTCGACTTGGCCAGAATCAGGCCGCCACGCGGACCGCGCAGGGTCTTGTGGGTGGTGGTGGTGACCACATCGGCGAACGGGATCGGGTTCGGGTACAGACCAGCGGCAACCAGGCCGGCAACGTGGGCCATGTCGACGAACAGCAGTGCGCCCACTTTGTCGGCGATGGCGCGGAAGCGTGGGAAGTCGAGGGTCTTGGAGTAGGCCGAGAAACCGGCAACGATCATTTTCGGCTTGTGCTCGACCGCCAGGCGCTCGACTTCATCATAGTCGATCAGGCCGGTGTTGGTGTCGATACCGTACTGGACAGCGTTGTACAGCTTGCCCGAGGACGACACTTTGGCGCCGTGGGTCAGGTGGCCACCGTGGGCCAGGCTCATGCCCAGGATGGTGTCACCGGCTTGCAGCAGGGCCAGGTAGACCGCGCCGTTGGCCGACGAGCCGGAGTGCGGCTGGACGTTTGCGTAGTCGGCACCGAACAGCTGCTTGGCGCGCTCGATGGCCAGGGCTTCTACCTTGTCTACGTGCTCGCAGCCACCGTAGTAACGCTTGCCCGGGTAGCCTTCGGCGTACTTGTTGGTCAGGCCGCTGCCTTGGGCCTGCATGACGCGCTTGCTGGTGTAGTTCTCCGAGGCGATCAGCTCGATGTGATCTTCCTGGCGCTGTTCTTCGGCATTCATCGCCGCCAGCAGTGCATCGTCGTAACCCTGGATCTGGTCTTGCTTGCTGAACATTGTGTATCTCCCGGCAGCGATCGTTTTTTGTCGTGGGGCACTGTGGCCCTTTGTGGCGATGTTATGACTGGCGGGGTCGGGTCAGATGCCTGCGCACGCCTTGCAATGGCGCGTTTACGACATTCTCTTTGTGCCGCCCATGCGGGCCCCTTCGCGGGCGCGCCCGCTCCCACAGTGATTGGCGTGTGCAGGACCATTGTGGGAGCGGGCGCGCCCGCGAAGAGGCCGGCACAGTAATGAACAGAAATCGCTGCACGGGTTGTATAGGCAAGTGCTGAATCGATGGTTTAGAGTGCTGTTCTGCGTCGTTCACAGGACCGTGCCATGACAGACAAGAGCCAACAATTCGCCAGCGACAACTATTCCGGTATCTGCCCCGAAGCCTGGGCGGCGATGGAAAAAGCCAACCGCGGCCACGACCGCGCCTACGGCGACGACCAGTGGACCGAGCGTGCATCGGAGTACTTCCGCAATCTGTTCGAAACCGACTGCGAAGTGTTCTTCGCCTTCAACGGCACCGCGGCCAACTCCCTGGCCCTGGCGTCGCTGTGCCAGAGCTACCACAGCGTGATCTGCTCCGAGACCGCCCACGTCGAAACCGACGAATGCGGTGCACCGGAGTTTTTCTCCAACGGCTCCAAGCTGCTGACGGCGGCCAGCGTCAACGGCAAGCTGACGCCACAGTCGATCCGCGAAGTGGCGCTCAAACGCCAGGATATCCACTACCCCAAGCCGCGCGTGGTGACCATTACCCAGGCTACCGAAGTAGGCACGGTGTACCGCCCCGACGAGCTGAAGGCGATCAGCGCCACCTGCAAGGAGCTGGGCCTGAACCTGCACATGGACGGCGCACGCTTTACCAATGCCTGCGCATTCCTGGGCTGCAGCCCGGCCGAACTGACCTGGAAGGCCGGCGTGGATGTGCTGTGCTTTGGCGGCACCAAGAACGGCATGGCGGTAGGCGAGGCAATTCTGTTCTTCAACCGCCAACTGGCCGAAGACTTCGATTATCGCTGCAAGCAGGCAGGGCAACTGGCGTCGAAAATGCGCTTCTTGTCGGCGCCCTGGGTCGGGCTGCTGGAAGATGGCGCCTGGTTACGCCATGGCAACCACGCCAATCATTGCGCGCAGCTGCTGGCATCGTTGGTCAGTGACCTGCCGGGAGTAGAGCTGATGTTCCCGGTTGAGGCCAACGGGGTGTTCCTGCAGATGCCGGAGCACGCCATCGAGGCGCTGCGGGGCAAGGGCTGGCGCTTCTATACCTTTATCGGCAACGGTGGCGCGCGCTTCATGTGCTCGTGGGATACCGAAGAAGCGCGGGTGCGTGAGCTGGCCGCGGATATCCGCACGATCATTGGTGGCTGAGCAAGTGCCGGGGCCGTCTTGCGGCCCCGGCGATCTAGAGCCTGAACCCACCCATCTGCCGCGCCAGGTCATCAGCCAACCCACGCAACGCCTGGCACTCCTCGCGGCACCCTTGCACCTCAGCCGCCGTCTCACGCGCCAAATCGGAAATCCCCTGCACTGTCCGGTTGATTTCCTCGGTCACCGCCGACTGCTCCTCGGTAGCCGTGGCCACCTGATGGTTCATGTCACTGATGTGCTCTACCTGGTCGGTAATCGCGCTCAGCGATGCCCCGGTGCGCTGGCTCGACTCCACACCACTGCCGGTTGCCTGCTGCCCTGCCTGCATTGAACTCACCGCCGAACCTGCACCCAACTTCAGCCGCTGGATCATCTGCTGCACTTCATCGGTGGACAGTTGTGTGCGCCTGGCCAGCGTACGAACTTCATCGGCCACCACAGCGAACCCGCGCCCCATCTCCCCTGCCCGCGCGGCCTCGATCGCAGCGTTCAGCGCGAGCAGGTTGGTCTGCTCGGAAATGCTGCGGATTACCGCGAGCACTTCATCGACCGAGGCGACTTCGTCGGCCAGTTGGCTGACCGCATCGGCCGCTTTGCCGATGTCGCCCGACATCCCCTCGATGCCACGAATGGATCGTTGCACCACCTCGCGGGCCTGCAACGCCTCGTCTCGTGCCGACTGCGACGCCTGGGCCGCATCGCCGGCATTGCGGGCAATGTCCTGCACGGTCAGGCCCATCTCGTGTACAGCAGTGGCGACCATTTCGGTCATCTCTTGCTGGCGCCCGGAGCGCTCGGCGGTGTTGTCCACCACCTGGGTTACCTGCTCCACGGCCCGCCGCAGCCGCTCGGAGGTACTCAGCACCTCGCCGATCAGGCTGCGCTGGCTGTCCAGGAAGCGGTTGAAACCACGGGCCAGGTCACCCAGTTCATCCTGGCGCGAATCGTCCAGGCGGTGGCTGAGATCACCCGCTCCACCGCCAATCTGAACCAATGCGGCGGTAACGCGGCGGATCGGCCGCACCAGGCCTCGCGCCAGCAGTACCACCAACAGCAGTGACACCAACGCTACGGCGCCACCGATCAGGCTGGTCAGCCAGACGGCCTGATGCATTTGCGCGTAAATTTCCGACTCTGGCACTTCAGCCACAAGGGTCCAGTTGAGGTCGCGCAGCGGCAGGCCCAGCGCCAGGTAGCGCTCACCGTCACGGCTGAAGCGGCTGCTACGCAGGCTCCCGCCTCCGGTCATGACGCCTTTGGCTGCGTCCGCGCCAAGCTGCTCGGCAAGCTGACGCTTGCCACTGAAGGCAGCATCGGGATGCACCTGGATCAAACCATCGTTGCGTACCAGAAACACTTTGCCGTGCTCGCCAAAGCTGAAGTCGTGAATCAGCTTCGATAACTCGGTCATGCGCAGGCCCATGCCGGCCACACCCACCAGCTTGCCTTCCTTTTCCACACGATAATCGATGAACAGTGCCAGCTCGCCGGTGGCACCATCGATGTCTATGTTGATGAACCGCTCGGCGCCGCTGTCGATATAACCGTAAAACCACTTGTCCTTGGGGTTGCTGCGGCTGAGGGTACGGTCCAGGCCGTTCTCGTTGTAGTAGTGGCCGGTTTCGGTCGAGGCGAACAGCGCAGTGAAGGCCTGATTGCGCTGCTTGGCGGCGGCCAGGTATTCGATGAATTGGGGTGCCTGCGCGGGATCTTCACCGGCAGCAAGCCAGTCGCGCAGCAGGGTGTTACCGGCAACGTCCGCTGCAGCGACCAGCGGCTGGCCCAGCATGCGCTCGATGTCGTTGCGGATGGCTTCGATGCTGGCAGGCAGGGCAGTGTCGACCAGGTAGCGGTCGGTGAGGCGGTTGAGCGCCACGGTGAAGATAATGACTACAACCAAGATGCTCGCCAGCAAGGCAGCGCCCATGCTGGTGATCAATTGCCACTGAATGCTCTTACGCCAGATACGCATGCCCCTACTCCCCGCACATTATTGTTCTGCGAAAAGTGTATACACTTGCGTATCCAGTTAATCCAGTGATCTGAAGCAATCAGATGCCCCCTGTAGGAGCGGGTTCACCCGCGAATGCGGTGTTGAAGCCACTGACGCATTCG